>JAYVKA010000447.1:0-10086 GCA_043768885.1 Planctomycetota bacterium | reverse complement strand
GAGCGTTTCAACCACGACGAAGCCTCAGCGATTCAACACGCGATGAATCTTCGCCTGCAAGACGAAGCAGCGTTTTTTGCTGAATACCAAAACGAGCCGTTGCCGCAGGAGACTGGCACCGAGAATGAACTGACCGTTGAGGAAATTGCTGCCAAGTTTAATCGTATGCAGCGTCGCGAGTTGCCGATCGCCACGAATCACCTGACGATGTTCGTCGACGTCCAGGCAAATTTGTTGTTCTACCTCATCGCCGCCTGGGAGGACGACTTCACGGGTTATGTTGTCGATTACGGTTCCTATCCCGACCAAAAGCGCTCGTATTTCACCCTTCGCGATGCACGCTACACGCTCCCGATGGTCGCCAAACAAAGCGGACTTGAAGGTTCGATCTACGCCGGCCTCGAAAAGCTAACTTTGGAATTCCTTAACCGCGAATGGAAACGCGACGACGGCGCGATGTTGCGAATTGAGCGATGTTTGGTCGACGCCAACTGGGGTTCGTCCACCGATGTGGTTTACCAATTCTGCCGGCAAGCCCAACACGCAGGCGTTATCCTGCCAAGTCACGGTCGTTTCGTCGGTGCTTCGAGTCAACCATTCTCGGAATACAAAAGGAAACCGGGCGATCGAGTTGGGCACAACTGGCGGATGCCCAACGTAAATGGGAAACGGGCCGTTCGTCACGTGGTTTACGACACGAACTATTGGAAGTCGTTTACACATGCCCGATTGGCCGTTCCCATGGGCGACCGGGGATGCCTTTCCCTTTTTGGCGAAAACGCAGACCAGAATCGTTTGATCGCCGAGCATTTGACTTCCGAATATCGCGTCAAAACAGAAGGACGCGGCCGAACCGTTGACGAATGGAAAATGCGACCCGAGCGAGCTGACAACCATTGGTTCGACTGCCTGGTTGGCTGCGCCGTCGCCGCGTCGATACAAGGTGCTGTTCTCGAAGGAACCGGAGGGGACTCGGGACAAGTCAAACGCGACCGGATCAGTTTCGCCGAATTGCAACAAAGGCGACGAGGATGAAACCGAAAAGCAAGTCCAAACCCAATCGCGGCATCGAATGCCCAAGTTGCAGTTGTCGCCATTTCTTTACGACGCATACCGAACCTCTGCGCGACGGACGCATACGTCGCCGAAAAGTTTGTCGCCATTGTGGACGGAGAATGGTGACGCACGAAGCAACAGCAGTCTCGGAATTTGACTCCGATCGCTACAAATAGCAACCCTTGGTGAATTCCAAATCTCTTGCGCGCACACTTGGGATGAAATGGCATAGATAACCATTGGGACAGTCAGTCCGACGCGAGCAAACGAACTCATCGCCGGGTCCTTCTCGGCCGGACAGCTGTCTTTTGGTGTGTTAACAATGTCGATCGATCTAAAAGAATCCATTCGCGAAAACGCCGAGGGGCCTGCCAAGGCGACCGGCGATGCGGGCTCCATCGAACAGCACAAGTTGACCGACCAAATTGCTGCGGATAAGTATCTCGCATCCAAAGATGCGACGAAGTCAAAACGACGTGGCCTCCAGTTCAACAAACTTGTTCCGCCAGGAGCGTCGTAGTGTTCAGTTGGTTCACAAACATGTTTTCGAAGGCCATGCCAAACGCGCAGCGTTCACGAACGCTCCGAGTGCGTGCGCGATATGACGCGGCCGTGACGAACGAAGACAATCGTCGCCACTGGCGAAACGCTGACGGTTTGTCGGCCAACGCTGCAAACAACGCTGAAGTGCGTCGTATCCTGCGAAATCGTGCGAGGTATGAAGTTGCGAATAATAGCTATGCTCGCGGGATCGTGCTTACACTCGCCAATGATACGATCGGTACCGGGCCGCAATTGCAACTTTTGACTGAAAACGTCGAAGCCAATCGTCTGATCGAACGCGAATTCTCGGCATGGTCGAAGGCTGTCAATCTTGCTGAAAAACTTCGGACGATGCGAATGTCGCGGGCACAGGACGGAGAGGTCTTTGCTGTTTTCACCAGCAATCCACGTTTGCCAACAGCAATTCAACTTGACCTCCGATTGATCGAGGCTGATCAGATCTGCACGCCAGATTTCAATGTGCTTAATTCAAAAACTGTCGATGGCATCGAATTCGACGATGCCGGCAATCCAATTGAGTATCACGTCCTCAAGTCGCATCCCGGAGAGGCGAGTCGGCTGAATCGCGATTTCGAACAGGTCGCAGCCGAAGCAATGATCCATTTGTTCCGTTCTGACAGGCCCGGTCAGGCGCGTGGAATTCCGGACATCATGCCAGCGCTACCACTATTTGCACAACTTCGGCGATTCACACTTGCAGTACTTGCGGCAGCCGAAACCGCTGCCGACTTCGCCGGCATCCTGTACACCGATGCACCGGCCAATGGAGAGGCCGACGCCGCCGAGCCATTTGAATCGATTGAACTCGAGCAACGTTCGCTGGTGACGATGCCGGGTGGATGGAAGATGAGCCAGATTGAAGCGCAACAGCCAGCGACAACATACGCTGAATTCAAACATGAGATTCTCAACGAAATTGCTCGTTGCTTGAATATGCCATTCAACATCGCAGCCGGCAACAGCTCTGGTTACAACTACGCCTCAGGCCGACTCGATCATCAGACATACTTCAAATCGATTCGCGTCGAGCAGGTCCAGCTTGAAACGGTTGTACTCGACCGCGTGCTGGCTGCCTGGTTCGACGAAGCAGCGCTCATTCCAGGATTTCTGCCGGCAGATCTAGGACCATTCGCGGAGTGGTCCCATCAATGGTTTTGGGACGGTCACGAACATGTGGACCCCGCCAAAGAGGCCAACGCTCAAGCGACGCGACTAGCCAATCATACGACAACTCTGGCCCATGAATACGCGAGGCAGGGTCGTGATTGGGAGGAAGCGTTACGGCAGCGGGCCAAAGAGATGTCATTAATGAACGAGCTGGGTTTAACACCGGCTGGCGTTCAGCCAGTTATGGATATCGAGGAGGAAAACGATGGCGAAAAAAAAGCCACTCGCGCCGCTTAATGCCGTACGAGTGCCAATCAATTTGCAACTTACGGCAACAGCCGTATTCGAAGCCGCCTCAGCCCATGAAAGTGGTTCCGAATCTGCCCTTCCACGTTTTCGCATGCTCGCTTACACGGGCGCACCAATGCGGATCGCTGGATGGCGATTCCCGGTTGTGATTGACCTGGCTGGAATGGCAATTCCATCGCAGTCGCGGCCGATCCGATTCAGTCATGATCCGTCTGCCGGCGTCGGCCACACCGACGCGATTCGAGTTGACGGCGGACAACTTGTGGCAACAGGTGTTGTCTCACGCGATACGGTCGCGGCAAGAGAGGTTGTCATCTCGTCAAAGAACGGATTCCCCTGGCAGGCCTCCGTTGGCGCTAGTGTCGACGAATTTGAATTCATCAAGGAACGCCAAACTGTCATCGTCAATGGCCAGGAACACAATGGCCCCATTAATGTTGTTCGCAAGTCAACTCTGAGCGAGATCAGCTTTGTCGATCTCGGCGCTGACGGCCTGACGAATGCGACCGTTGCAGCATCCGCAACCAACCACGATTCAATCCAAAATGAGGAGGAGCCCGAAATGGACCCCAGCGAAACCGACGTCGCGACAACTGAAACCAATCCATCGACTCCCTCGCCAGTTGCGACGGCAAATGCCACTGTCGATGAAATCCGAGCGCAAGCCGCCGCGGAAGTATCTCGAATCGCCACGGTTCGCCGATTGTGCGCTGGGCGATTTCCTGAGGTGGAAGCGAAAGCGATCCAGGAAGGATGGGACTCAACCCGATGCGAGCTGGAGGTCCTGCGCGCAAATCGACCTCGGACTCCGGCGATTCACAGCGTCCAGGACAAAACGATCAACGGCCGAGTGCTGGAAGCAGCCTGCTTAATGACCGGGCGCGTCGATCAAATCGATTCCCTGTTTGACGACGCAACACTCAATGCAGCCAACGCGCGTTTTCGGGGCGGTATTGGACTTCAAGAACTGCTGCTCGAAGCGGCGTGGGCCAATGGTTACACGGGCCGCAATTTCAGGGACAGTCGCGCTGTATTGCGATATGCATTCAACCCGACTTTGGAAGCAGGCTATTCGACGATTGACGTCGGTGGAATTCTTTCGAACGTCGTCAACAAATTCCTGCTCGAAGGTTTCTTCAGCGTCGAACGAACCTGGCGAAACATCTGCGCTGTGCGCAATGTGAGTGACTTCAAAACGGTCACCAGCTATCGACTGGTCGGCAAGGACCAATACGAACTGGTAGCACCGGGTGGCGAGCTCAAACACGGAACGTTCGGCAACGAGCAGTACACCAACAAGGCCGACACCTATGGTCTGCTCCTGTCGATCGATCGTCGCGACATTATTAACGATGATCTGGGAGCGATCACCACGGTGCCGCGCAAACTGGGTCGTGGTTCGGGCCTGAAGATCAACGATATCTTTTGGTCGACGTTCATGAACAACGCCAGTTTCTTCACGGTCGGGAACAAAAATTATCTGACCGGCGTGGATACCGTGCTCAACATTGACGGATTGACCAAGTCCGAAGTGGCCTTCATGGATCTGACCGATACCGACGGCAAGCCGATCGGCATCATGCCTTCGATCATGCTCGTGCCCACCGCGCTGTCGGCGATCGGTTCACAGCTCTTCAAGTCCCTGGAACTACGCGACACGACTGCCAATGCAAAATTCCCGGTGGCTAACCCGCATCAAGGCAAGTTCCGAGTCGAAGTCAGCCGCTATCTGGCCAACACCAGCTACACCGGCAACTCGGCTAAGGCCTGGTATCTATTCGCCGAACCGACTGATTTGCCGGTGATCGAGGTAGCGTTCCTAAATGGTCAGGAAGCACCAACGATCGAAACGGCTGACGCGGATTTCAACGTGCTGGGCGTGCAGATGCGTGGTTACCACGACTTCGGCGTCGCACTGCAAGATCCACGCGGTGCCATTAAGAGCAAGGGCGAAGTGTAATCGGGATTAGCGATGCCTGACGAAATCATTGACGAAACAGATCCAGAGGAGGAATTGAGTATGCCACAAGCAATTTTTGTTCAAGACGGAAAATACATCGATCACACCCCGTTCGGCGCACTCGCTTCGGGTGACGTAGTCGTCCAAGGCGACCTCGTGGCAGTTACGTTGCGGCCATTGGCCGCAGGCGAACTCGGCGCGCTCGCGGTGGATGGCATCTTCGATCTTAACAAGAACACCGGCGTCGCCTTTACGGTCGGTCAGATCCTGTACTGGGACGACACAAACAACGTTGTGACCGCGACCGCCACTGGTAACAAGCAGATCGGCAAGGTAACACGCGCTGCCGCTTCAGCCGACACGACCGTCCGCATGCGGCTCAGCCAATAAGCCGAGCTCTTTTTCGATTCGACATCGCTTTCTAAACCCAATTGAGGAATAAATCCATGCAACGTTTGTTTACTGTTTCGATGATTGTTTTTGTCTTTTTATCGATCTGTTCTCCCGTCGAATCGCAGGCCCAACTGCGACGTAACCGAATCACACTA
Source organism: Planctomycetota bacterium (assembly GCA_043768885.1). Taxonomy (GTDB): domain Bacteria; phylum Planctomycetota; class Planctomycetia; order Pirellulales; family Pirellulaceae; genus BJ22. The sequence goes on along the minus strand of JAYVKA010000447.1, from coordinate 4,542 downwards.
TGGCAGCCAACGTGCAATGGTCCAAACTGCCCTGCGCCTTCGTTTCTCTATGTGCTGCCACAGCCAGCAATCCAGACTCTTCCGGTCACGCTGCAAGCAGGACAGGAAATTGCGCAAGCTGAGTGGTACAGCATTCTCGTTGCGCCGCGCGGCAAAGTCGTGACGAAATCCGACGATGAAACCATCCGGGCCTGGGCGAATCGGGCCGTTCGGATTCTAAACGGAAACAGCTGCGGAACTGGCAGTCTGGTGGGTCGGAATGAAACAGGCATTTATTTGATGACCAATGCCCATGTGGCCAGTTCGCGAATCGGTCATGTGGTTCAGTGCCAGGCCCGGACCACGTCTGGGCGTATTGAACAATTTCAGGCCACCGTGATTGAATCGGCCTACAGCGGCCAAACTTCTACCGACTGGTCGCTGCTTCGGGCCGAATCGCAATACATGGTGGGCCTGACACCGATTCAGATGTCGACCGTGCCACCGAGCCCCGAAGCGCTAACCGGCACTTGGGGTTGCCCTCGCTGCGAAGTGCCGCGAGGACAAGTACTGGAAACGCGTCAACTCGGATCGATTTGGTACTGGCAGCCCAACAGCATCGGAGGCCAGAGTGGCAGCGCCGTGCTTCAAGGCGACAAGTTAAATCCCGCCCAGGTTGGACTTCTTACCTGGACGATCAATGGCGATGGCGCGGGCCAGTTAACCAGCACCATTTATCGGCAGTCGCGTGAGCGAAATACCGACGGACCGGCCCGAGTCCCTGGAATGCTCGTGCCCACTCATGCCGGGACTCCTGACGTGGAGTTGATTGAGGGTTATCACGCGGAGGCTGGCTTGGGGGAGTACCCCATCTGGAAAACCATCGGCCCGCCCAACGATCCTGTAGATCCCGTTGAACCCTGCCCAGACCTGGACGACAACACCCGCCGTCTACTGGGGCTTCGAGATAGCCTGCAGGATCGTGGCTATGACTGGGCGGCAATCATTAACTTGATCATTCAGTTGATTGAACAAATCGCCAAAGGGCGAGGTTAACGGCGATGGCCGACATGTTGCAGTCTGGCCAGGAGTGGCTGGCAGATCAACTGAAACAGCACGCTTCAAGACCGGTGGTCTATCAGCGCGGCATCGAGCAAGTGACGGCGCAGGCCACGATCGGACGCACACTCCTGAAACTCGATAACGGTTACGGCGGTGTTCGGATGGAATGGACCGATCGGGATTTCCTGATCCAGACCGCAGACTTGATTCTCGGTGCTGCGTTGGTAACGCCGCAGCGTGGTGACCGGATTCGCGAAACCGTTGGAGCGAACACATCAATCTTTGAAGTTATGGCCTACGGCGGGGAACCACCGTGGCGTTTCAGTGATCCGTTCGGCAAATTGCTGCGAATCCATTCCAAGTTCATCGGAGTCGAGTAATGCCAGCCAGCATCGTCGCCATCGCCGACGCAGTTACCACCGAACTGAATGCAACCAGCTTCAGCCAGTCGTTCAGCGCGGCCCGCCATTACGAGCCAACGTTCGAGCTTTCCGCGATGGCTACTTTGCGGGTCAGCGTGGTTCCACGCGGGATGACCAGCAAAACGCTGGACCGTAATCGCGACAGTTTTGAATACGAAATCGACGTCGCTGTGCAAAAGAAAACGGAGCCAACGCTGGCGAACCTGGATGCATTGATGCTGCTGGTTGAAGAGATCGCGGATCACTTCCGCACCATTCCGCTGAGTAGCATGCCGGAGGTCCGTTGCATCGAAGTGGCGAACGCGCCGATCTATGCCAGCGAACATCTTCAGGAGTTTCGTCAGTTCACAAGTGTACTGACGTTGACCTATCGGGTCTGGAGGTAAGCACACATGTCAATTGTCGGCTTCGAAAAGAAACAGTTATTCTTCGATCGACAGATCGTTATCGACGCCGTCGGCCGCGCTGGAGCCAAAAACCTGTCCAAGGGAGGCAGCTTTATTCGCCGTTCGGCGCGGTCGTCGCTACGTCGTCGCAAAAAGGTTTCGTCGACGGGCGAACCACCGAGCGTTCACACGCAAGACCGCGTGGCAACTCTCAAGAACATTTGGTTCGTTTTCGAGCCGGCGCAGCGATCGGTTGTGGTGGGCCCACTAAAGCTCAACGGTTCGCGGCTCGAGGGGAGCAACCGCAAGACAGTGCCATCGCTGCACGAACTGGGTGGCGCTGCCGTTGTCACAAGCCGCAAACGAAAACGCCGAGCGAACTACGCACCTCGACCATTCATGGGACCTGCGATGGAGCGCGAGCTGCCGAAGTTCGTTGGTCTGTGGGCCAATTCCGTCAAGTAACAAGGAGAACCATTTATGGCAGTCAAACTTGGGCTCGATGCCAAGCTCTTTCGCAACACGGGGACGTATGCGACCCCAACCTGGAATGAAATCACCAACGTCCGCGATGTGACGCTCAGCCTGGAAGCGGGCGAAGCGGACGTTACGACTCGCGGCAACAACGGCTGGCGGGCCACGGTCGCCACGCTCAAGGATGGCTCGATCGAATTCGAGATGGTCTGGGACTCGGCCGACGACGACTTCACCTCGATTCGCGATGCGTTTCTGAACAAGACCTCGATCGAGATGGCCGTGATGGACGGAGCGATGATCGTACCGGGATCGCAAGGGCTGCGAGCCAGTTTCATGATCACCAGCTTCAGTCGGAATGAACCACTGGAAGAAGCAATCACGGTGAGTGTGACGGCCAAGCCAACTTACTCGGCCAATCCGCCGAGCTGGATGACCACAACCTAATCAACAGCGGAGGAACTGATGCGAACTTTTACGGACAACGCTGGCCGAACGTGGGCCGTGCAAGTCAACGTGGCGGCCATCAAACGGGTGCGCGGGTTGTTGGGGGTCGACCTATACAAGCTCGTGGACGATGGCTTTCAGGCGCTCGCAAAGTTGGTAAGCGACCCGGTGCAACTGGCCGACGTACTGTATTGCCTTGTGAAAGACGAGGCGGACGCCAAGCAAGTGACGGACGAAGAGTTCGGCCGTGCTCTGGCCGGCGATGCAATCACTCTGGCGGCTGACTCGTTCGTGGAGGAACTCATCGATTTTTTCCCCGATGCCCGCGCGAGGGCCGGACTGCGGAAGGTGATCGACGCGGGCAAGAAGGTGCGGGAACGACTGTTGACGCACGCGGAGACGCTTCTGGAACGAGTCGATCCGGAAGTCGAGGCCAACAAATTGATCGCCTCGTTTGGCAGCTCGCTGGAATCATCGGCATCGATCCCGGACCTTTCACGCTCCGGGAATTGATCGCGATGGGCGAGGCCCGCAGCCAACAGGCATGGGCACATACGTCCAGTGTGCTGGCGCTGCTGGCCAGCGTCCATCGCGATTCGAAGAAAACTCGCGCCTACAAACCGGCCGACTTCAATCCGCATTTACGGAAGTCATCGGCGACCATCCAGAAAGTCGGCATCAGCGTGCTCAAGCAAGTGTTCATCAGTAACCAATCCGAAGGGTCGTAAGCGATGGGTTTGTCCCAAGGAATTCGAGCCGGCGCAGCTTACGTCGAGCTGTACACGAAAGACAGCCGACTCGTAAAGGGACTAAAGGCTGCCGAAAAAAAACTGCATGCGTTCGGCGCTGGGATCACCTCGATCGGCACCAAGCTCGCGGGTCTCGGCGCGGGCATCGTCACGCCACTACTCGGCGCTGCCAAGGTCTTTGCCGACATGGGGAGCGACCTGGCCGACATGAGCCAGCGGACTGGCGTTTCGGTGGAAGCCTTGTCAGAACTCGGGTTTGCGGCGGAACAATCGGGTGCCGACATCGAGACTCTCGAAACCAGTCTCCGCAAAATGCAAAAGCAGGTTGTGGAAGCAGCGGGAGGCTCCGAGTCGGCTCGTGAAGCGCTCGGCCGCCTTGGCTTGACCGTCGACGATTTGTCGCGGCTCTCACCTGACCAACAATTGAAACTCATCGGCGACCGCTTGTCGCAGATTCAGAATCCGACGCTCAAGGCGGCGCTGGCCATGGAACTTTTCGGCAAATCGGGAACGAAACTGCTGCCGATGTTTGCCAATGGCGCACGAGGGATCGAAGAACTTCAGCAACAGGCTCGTGACCTGGGTCTGACCATGTCGACCGAAGATGCCCAGGCAGCCGAGGCCTTCGGCGACACGCTCGATGTGCTCTGGAAGGTTTTGAAGAAGACTGTATTCACGATCGGTTCGGCACTGGCTCCGCTGCTCACGGAAGTCGCTGAGGGATTCACGCGCATCGTGGTGACCGTCTCGAACTGGATCAAAGAGAACAAAGGCCTGGTGGTTATGGTCTTCAAGATCGCAGTCGCAGCGATCGCCGCTGGTGCCGCCTTGATCATTTTGGGAGCTGTGATCTCCGGAGTCGGAGCGGCACTCGGCGCGATTGCCACAGTGGCCACTGGAATCGGCGCGGCCATCGCAACGCTCGGTTCGATCATCGCCGCCATCCTCTCGCCGATCGGACTGGTGATCGCGGGTGTCGTGGCGTTGGCTGGTTACCTACTCTACGCCTCAGGCGTCGGCCAG
>JAYVKA010000446.1:0-2910 GCA_043768885.1 Planctomycetota bacterium | reverse complement strand
CTGGCCGAGCGGGGAGATTCCAAATCGTACTTGCCAATTGATGGCAACCCGGAATTCAATCGGTTGCTTGGTCGACTGGTACTGAGCGATACTCATCCCGCCTTGAATGACCGCCGGAGTTTTTCCGCACAGACTCCAGGCGGGACTGCGGCACTACGAATCGCTGCTGAAGTCATCGCCGCTTCAGGCAGCAACAAAAAAATACTTTTTGGTTCACCGACCTGGGCAAACCATTATCAGATTTTTGACGCCGTCGGCCTGGAATCCCTGACATGGAAACATCTTGACGAGTCGGGCACCAATATCGATTTTGACCAGGCCTGCTCGGCGATCACCCAGGGAAATCCTGGTGACGGAATTCTGCTGCACGCAGTTTGCCACAACCCCACCGGATTTGATTACAACGCCGGACAATGGCAGGAACTATTGCGGCTGGTCACGAAACGGGGGCTGATTCCCGTTTTTGATTTTGCCTACCAGGGTTTTGACAAATCGGTCGAATCCGATGCCCAGGTGATTCGTGATTTCTGTGCGGGTGATCACGAAGCGTTTATTTGCAGTTCGTTTTCGAAGAACTTTGGACTGTACGCCGAACGGACAGGTGGACTGACGATTGTTGGCCGGTCCAGGGACCATATTCCGGCCGCGGCCAGCCAGATCAAGTCGATCATTCGAACGATGTATTCGACACCGCCAGCCCATGGCGGACGAATTGTTGCGACGATTCTTTCCGACCCGGAATTGAAACGGCAATGGTTGACGGACGTCGACGAAATGCGAAACCGGATTCACGAGACGCGGGAGAATCTGGCAGCGGCTTTGGCTGAAAGAACCGGGTCGGACGACTTTGAATTTATCAACCGCCAGTCGGGCATGTTCAGCTTTAGTGGACTGAATGTTCGCCAGTCGCAACAATTGCGCGACGAACACGCTGTCTACATCGTCGAAAACGGCCGGATCAATGTGGCGGGACTAAACCAGTCCAACATCGATCAAGTCGCCGACGCGATCGCGGCTGTTTCAGCCAAAGTCGAAGCCTGATCCTGAATGACCGGCTATTGGCCAAGGAGTTGCACAACTCGGGTCTCCTCTCCCCCAAAACGCCCGCAATGGAGACGTTCTGTTATTGTCAGCACAAACCACACCGGCCTTTCGGGGGAGAGAGAGCACCAAGTTTTACAACGTCAAAACTATCGGAAGGGATAAGCAGAGATCAATTCGTCTTCGTCCTCGATTATCAGGCGAAGACGTTTTAGCTTGGGAAAGTTTTTGCTTTTACCGGTTTTTCCCCCCTCGTATCCAATCACCCGGTTCATGCTGACCGTGTAGGCAACGCGATCGTCTTCGGTTGATATGTCGATGCCACGGCCCCCTTTTTTTGCCAGCATCCAGGCTTCGTCAACTAACTCCAGTATTTCTTCACGAGTGCCGTTGAAAACGCTTTGGACGGCGCGGGCAGGGTCGTCTTGGGCGTGCAGCATCACATGCTCCACGCGGTGTTCACCGCCAGGCCCCATGCCGTAAACCAGCCCGGCCGGAGACTTTAGACGATTGCGCCCAAGGTCGGTAAAGAATTCTCTTGCATCGTCGCCCGTTTTTTTCTGTTCGCCAGTTCGATTGGCAGGTTCGTCAACCTGTTCTCCTGGATTCAGACCGAAAGACGGGAGGGGTCGCCCAATCATTTTTTCCAGCGTCGGCCGACCGTAAACGTAGCCGACTACCAACAACAGAACGACGGCCCACAGAGTTTTTTGTTTGTCCCAGGTAGTGGACACTTCGCGGCGAGACATGGGCAATTGTTGGGGAAGAATTCAAATGGATGGTGGGAAGATTCTGCGCCGAAACTTCCCTTGTGGCAATCACACCATATCTTGAGATAACGGCTGTGAATTTATCGTAACCCGAAGCGTTAGCGAGGAACATTGCTCCACCTCGCGAACGCTTCGGGTTATGACTTCGGAACAAATGCAATCGACTCAAACAAATTCAAAGCCCCGGAACAAAAAAAAACCGCAGGGCCGTGTTTCAGGCCATGCGGTCAAAAATATCTCTGGCAGATTCGCAGCAATGGGAGCTGCTGGGAGAAAGGCGAAGTCCGGCGTGCCGGGCACTAGCTCGTAATTGACTCAGGCCTACCCTGTAAAATGATCCCTCAGCCGTAAATGCCAAAGATGTCTTGTTTCAATTGTACGTCATTTTTCCTGACGTGTTGTGTTCCAAAAGGTGTATCGGCGAAAAAGTGTCGAAAAGATAAACCGTTTCGGAAACAGCAAATAGCATTTGCCAAACGCCATGAAAAGGCCGATTGCCGATAAACTGTATTCAGCAAACGTCGCGCCAAAATCGTTACGCACCGAATATTTTCTTCAGCTTGTCGATCGTCACCGCCCTGCCAGCCCGTGCAATACTCGTGGTCAGCGGAATATGCTTGGGGCACACGGCAACGCAATTCTGTGCATTCCCGCACATTTGTATCCCGCCCGGTTCCGTCAACGCTTCCAGCCTTTCACCCGCACTCATTTTTCCAATCGGATGATTGTTGAACAGCATCGCCTGACTGATCGCATGCGCACCCAAAAATCCGCGATCGAAATCGGGCTGGACACGTTTCGAAAATGCTTCATCGGTCTCGCCTGGCTTTTGGGTTTTGTCCACTTTCAAAAACTGCGGACAGGCCTCGAGGCAACAGCCACAACTCATGCACTCGCTCAGCGGATAATTTTCTTCCTGGACCTTCTGGCTCTGTTGAGGCCCCGACCCCATGTCAAAGTAACCATCGACGGCCACCCACGCCTTGACCCGTCTAAGGTTGTGAAACATTCGCTTGCGATCAACAACGAGATCACGAACCACAGGGAATTTGCTCATCGGTTCCAGGCGAATTTGACGGGGGTCTTCGGCCAGCAGCTT
>JAYVKA010000445.1:0-7921 GCA_043768885.1 Planctomycetota bacterium | reverse complement strand
CATCACCACGCCGGCAATTTTCTGGAAGCGGCGGCCGAAACATGCACAAATCTCGGCCAACCCGGAATTCTGCTCTCCACGAACCATGATCAAATCCCGCGAAAACTTCCACCCAACGTCTTCGCAGCCGGATACCTGCCGTTTTCGCAACTACTCGCCAATGCGTCGGCAATCGTTCACCACGGCGGAGTCGGCACAACCAGCCAGGCCTTTGCCGCCGGTATTCCCCAAACGATTGTCCCCATGGCGTTCGATCAATTCGACAACGCCGAACGGGTCCAGCAACTTGGCTGCGGAAACTCGCTTCCAATGCGACGAGTCAACCAAGCCCGGCTGACACGCCTGGTGGACGCAACTTTGCGTGAATCAAAGAGTGTCCATTCCATCCGTGACCGAGTGATTGCTTCCCGCTTCGATGGAAAAAATATTGCCGACCAAATTTTGGGTCTCAATTGAATTCAGCCATCAACTGGACTGTCGCAATTTTCCTTGCAGTTTGCTGCGATGGAATCCGTACAGAAAATAGACGACCACGCCAATCATCATCCAGACTGCAAACCGAACCCACGTCGGCCAAGGCAGGCTAATCATCAGATAGCAACAGATCACCACGCAAACCGGCGCGAGGACCCAGACGAAGGGTACCTGGAATCCCCGTTTTTGGTTCGGGTTTTTGACTCGCAAAATCATAATGCCGATCGCGACCAATACAAATGCAAACAGTGTTCCGATGTTGGTCAGCTCGGCAGCCAGGTTGATGTCGATAAAGCCGGCTGGAATCGCAACAAACAGTCCTGTCACGATTGTGCTGAAAACGGGAGTCCCAAAACCCGGATGAACCCGGCTGAGTGCCGCAGGCAGAAGCCCGTCACGGCTCATTGAGAAAAACACTCGTGTCTGCCCCATCTGCATCACGACCAGCACGCTTGTGATCGACAATACCGCACCCAGCGAAATAATGGTCGCCACGTTTTGTTCGCCGACGAAGTTGAGCGCTGCGGCAACCGGTTTTTCGTTGGCCAACACATTCAGTGGCACCATTCCGGTCAACACCGTCGCAACGGCAATGTACAAGATGGTGCAAACCACCAGCGAGACAATCATCCCAATCGGCAAATCGCGCTGCGGATTTTTGGCTTCCTCGGCTGTCGTACTGACTGCATCGAATCCAATGTAGGCAAAGAAAATGATTGCCGAACCCGTCATGATTCCATTCCAGCCATGCGGCGCAAAATTCACCCAGTTGGTTGCAAAATCGACGTGCCGCAAACCGAAAAACAAAAACAATGCAATCAAGCCGATTTTTAAAAAGACCAGTCCCGCATTGACTCTTGCACTCTCCCGAATTCCGTAAACCAGCAGTGCCGTCACAATCAACACGATGATCACGGCCGGCAAGTTCACAATCAGCGGAAATCCGAGGAACGGAGCGTTGTCGATTGCGGCTCGTGCCAACTCAATCGTCTCCGGAGCCGCATTGCTCCCCTCCAGGGCAGCGTGATGCGCCGACATTGGATCGATCAACAACCACGGCGGCAAGTGAATCCCAAAATGTACCAGCAGATTGTTGAAGTATCCCGACCATCCAATGGCCACAGCGATATTTCCGACCGCATATTCCAGAATCAGGTCCCAGCCAATGATCCAGGCGATCAACTCACCGAACGAAGAATAAGCATAGGTATAAGCCGACCCCGAGATCGGAACCATTGCGGCGAATTCTGCATAGCACATCGCGGCAAGTCCGCAGGCGAACCCGGTGACAATAAACGAAATCACAATGGCCGGACCGGCCCCATCATGCCCAGGAGACCCCGCTGCTGCTGTTCCGGTCAGCACAAAAATCCCGGTACCGATAATGGCGCCGATTCCCAGCATCGTCAGTTCGACCGGACCCAACACCCGCTTCAAACCTGAAGCATGAGCCACGTCAATCGGTTTGCGTACAAACAGCCGGTCCCACATGGATTTGGTCCCAATCAGGAAAATCAACAATACCTGCAATGCATCCACGGATTATCGATCCTGAATCCGCCGCCAACAATCGGGCTCGCTCCAGGATTCTGATCGTTTTCTCTTTTCCAACGGGATCAGGCAATCGCTTCCCGAACCTTCTCAGCCAATTGTCGCTCGATTGCGCCGCGAAACGGCAGCGCGGCAAACGGAATCGTCCCGAAGACGTAGATGATCCCAATCCGGTTTTCCATCCGGCCAGAAACGCTGAAGCCCATCGCACGAAAAGAAAAATCGAGATGGCCCTCTTCGTGCCAAATCTCCTGAAGATCCTTCACTTCACCCGGAAGATCGGCCCGAACCCTTTCCGAAAAAGTGCGCAACCGAACAGCCGCCTCTGCCTGCTCCACGTCATGGGGAACTTCAACACTGAATTTGGGCATAAATCGATACTTCTGCGGAATGGGATTTTGGATTGACTGGCATTCTACAGTCTGAATTCAATTCCGGCCAGTTTTCGTGCCGCAGTGCTTTTCAGCCTGTGGCCCCCGCTGTGCGCAGGGAGACCCATGCGCTGTGCGCAGGTCTCCCGACCTTGCACGTAGCAATCAGCGGTCTCCCGACCGATCTTCACCCATCAAGCAACGATGGTCCGCGTCGTCGAATACGATACGGTCCCGTGGCAAGCTATCAACGTGAAGCGACTCCAAAAATTCCAACGCCGTCAACGGTCGATCGTCTTTGCCACCATTCCAGCGTGCAACCAAACCCCGAATTCTGTCTGCCGATACTCCGGCGTCCCGGTACTGGGCAATCGTCCTCCCACCATGCCGCTTGGCCAAGCGCTGGCCGTCGGGACCGGTGACAATCGGCAGATGCCAATATCGACACTCCGGAATCCCAAGGAGCTGTTGCAACAAGATTTGCCGCGGAGTCGAACTCAGCAAATCATCCCCCCGCACAACTTCGTTGACGCCAGCCAACGAGTCATCCACCACAACCGCCAACTGGTAACTCGCAACGCCTTGCTTGTTCGTGACCAGAAAATCACCGACATGTTGCTGGACATTCCACGACTGCGGACCGGCAACCTGATCCGTGAACTCGATCGCTTCGTCAGGCACCCGCAACCGCCAGGCAACTCCATCGCGCATCGCTGAATCCAGATCGACCGGAGTTGGCTGCAAGGGCCGGCAAGTCCCCGGGTAGCGCAACTCATGTTCGTCCGCGTGGGGAGCACTCAAGCTGGCAGCAGCAATCTGCGACCGGGTACAAGCACAGGGATAAATCACACCATGTTTGGCTAGCCGAACCAGTTGTTTGTGGTACTCATTGATCGATGCCGTTTCATAAACCGGACCTTCGTCCCAGTCGATCTCCAGCCACTGGAGAATCTCAATCGCATCCCGGTCCGCACCAGCCTTCACCCGCGGACTGTCCAGGTCATCAATCCGCAGCGCCACCCGCCAACCATTCTGTCGGGCAAGTGCCCAGTTCACCAAAAAAGTCCTCGCATTCCCCAAATGCAACGACCCTGTTGGGCTGGGCGCAATCCGCGTCACTCGTTGGGTTTCAAACATTTGTGGCTATTCAAAATCCGGGAAAGCAACGAGGAAAAGAATGAACTGGAGACAACCGACGAAACGGGGACTGCTCTGTTGACTCTGTTTCCACCTATTCTGGTCTGATGTCTTACACCGGATTGAAAATGGTACGAGTTTCAAACGTGAATGTTGTTGACCAGAAGCCACTCTCGGGGTGGTTCATCATCGGTGAAACGATGGGCTCGCGAAAGGCCGAGGCTCAGCAGCACCGGAATGTTGGTTTTGTCGATCAAAACTGCCATCCCCTCAAACTCTGGGCCAACACCTCGATGCCATGCTTCCGCAACAATGCTATAAAGCGACACTGGCGATGATTGGAATGACCGATCGAGCAAAGTACGTTTTTGGATTCCGTAATCATCACTTGCAAACCCAAGCAGCCTCGACGTGGCATAGGCTTCCAGCCTGTGGAAAAACTGGTTCGAAACCTGCGCCGGTAGCGGAGCAGCGCAAGCTGCCCGGTTTTTCTGCCTGGTTCGCACTGCCACCGGATGGCTCGCGCCATGCCGCTATATTTGTCAGCAGCCACGATCCCAAACCACCATGAACCAGCTTACCCCTCTCCAGACACTGAAACGATACTGGGGTTACGAAAATTTTCTGCCGCTTCAGCAACAGGCGATTGACGCGGCGCTGGACGGGCGGGACGCAATGGTGGTCATGCCGACTGGCGGCGGAAAATCTCTTTGTTACCAAATCCCGGCCGTCATTCGCAACGGGCTGACCGTCGTTGTGTCACCCCTGATCTCGCTGATGAAAGATCAGGTCGATGCGCTTCGGGAAAACGGGATCGCCGCCGCTGCCCTCAACAGTTCCCTCTCAACGACGACGCAAAACAAAGTCCTTACCGACATGCGAACGGGCAACCTGCGGCTGTTGTACGTCGCACCCGAACGATTGATGATGCCAGGACTGCTTGAGTTTTTGCAGCAAAACCCGCCCCTCTCCATCGCAATCGATGAAGCCCACTGTATCAGCAGTTGGGGCCACGATTTTCGACCGGAGTACCGAACGCTCCACACAATCCGCGAAAAAATTCCCGGCGTTCCCCTGCACGCTTTTACTGCAACAGCCACGCCCCAGGTCCGCGCCGACGTCATCGCGCAATTGCGCTTGAACGATCCGGAGGTCTTGGTCGGCAACTCTCATCGTCCGAATCTGGTCTATCACGTCAAACGTCGCGAATCGGGACTGAACCAGATTTGCAGCGTGATCGACCGGTTTCGCAGCGAAGCCGGAATCATCTACGCCATCTCACGTGTCAAGGTCGAGAGGATCTCCGACGCGCTCAACCAACTCGGCTACAAAACACGCCCCTACCATGCCGGGCTAAGCGACCAGCAGCGTGCCGACAATCAAAACGCGCTGGTCAATGACGAAATCGAAGCGATCGTTGCGACAGTTGCTTTTGGAATGGGGATCGACAAATCGAACGTCCGTTATGTGATTCACGCCGAGATGCCGAAGTCAGTCGAAGCCTACCAACAGGAAAGCGGGCGGGCAGGTCGGGATGGGCTCGAGTCCGAGTGTTGGCTGTTCCATTCGCCTGGCGACGATATGACTTGGCAGCGAATCATCGAAAACTCACCGCAAGAACACCGCGACCGATCGCTGCAGACGCTCAAACATATCAGCAACTTTTGCACTTCGATTTCCTGTCGCCACAAATTCCTTGTGGAGTATTTTGGCCAGGAATTCGACGCCGAATGTCAGGCCTGTGATATCTGCTTGGGCCAGGTCGAAACAATCGCCGACCCGCTGGTTACAGCCCAGAAGATCATGTCCTGTGTTTATCGATGTAGCGAGCGGTTTGGTGCATCACACATTGCAAAAGTCCTGGCGGGAAGCAATGAAGCAAAAATCGTGCAGTTTGGTCACGACAAAATGAGCACTTGGGGCCTGATGAAAGACGTCCCGCGGCGGCAGATCAGCGACTGGGTCGAGCAACTGCTCAGCCAGAACTATCTGGCGAAAACTGGCGAGTTCCCGGTGGTGAGCATCACACCCACCGGCTGGCAGGTATTGCGGGGCGAACTGACTCCGAAGCTTTGGAAAACCGTGACTGAAAAAGCCCAAGTCACCAAAACGCAGATTCTCGATTCCTGGGAAGGGGTCGATCGCGATTTGTTCGAACAACTTCGCGGGCTGCGAACGGAACTGGCCGCCGCTCAACAGGTTCCCGCTTTTATTATTTTCTCTGACGCCACTCTTCGCGATGTCGCCCGCCGGCGCCCGGCAGACAACCAGAATCTGCTCGCCGTGCACGGTATTGGAGAGCGCAAGGCGACAGACTATGGCGAGCGGGTCATTGCATTGGTCCAGCAGTATTGCGAATCAAACAATGTCGAGTCGAACATTGTGCCGCCGCGAGACGAATCGCGATCGCCCCGCAAAGAAGCCCCGGCATTTCCATCTGGTGGAGCGAGGGAATCGTTCAAACTGTTTGACCAAGGCGTGGACATTCCTGCCGTCTGCGAAAAACTTCGACGGGCAACATCCACAGTTTACGGCTATCTCGAACAATACATTCAAACCCGGAAAATTACTGACCCAACCCGCTGGCTCGACCCGGCCACGGTGGAACAAATCGAAATCGCCGCCACCCACAACGAGACCGGCCGCCTCAAACCGATCCACGACGCCCTCAACGGCATCGTCCCCTACGAATCGATCCGCATCGTAATCGCCTGCCTGAAGAACAGGGTGTGATTTTGGATATTGGATTGAGGATTGTTTGAAACGTCCTTGCGCAACGAAAATGCCCAGCCCTTAATCAACAATCAAAAATCTTCAATCAACCCTTCCAATTGGCATCTCGTAGACCTGATAGGTCTTGTACCGCCGCAACGGCAATGCCCTCTGTAGCGCGTCCATCGACGGCAGGTTCTCCTCATCGACCCAGCCGAATTCCCAGCGTGTAAATCTGTGCCACTGGTCTGTCGTTGCCTTGGTAACGAGGGCGGCAATCCCTTTCGCCCGAATTTCCGGATCGACACCGAGAGCGATGTCGCGCACTTCAGGAATCCGTTTCAGCCAAAACAGCAGCTGCGGCATCCGAATCCAGTCCGCCCGGCCCCAGCATTTCTTCAGAGCCCAATTCACGTTTGGAATCGTGACGTTGTAGCCGACCATTTGGTTACCGATGTAGGCTCCGACGACCATCGCCGGATCGATGATTCGCCTGAGCTGCGAGACCATGTAATCGAGTTCCGCATCGGTCAGCGGGACGAATCCCCAACCCTTGCTGCGAATGATATTGCCGATCCGGTTAACATCGCGCAACATCGGATCGAGCGTTTTCTGGGTGGCCGATCGAATCGACAATTCGGGAAACCGCTTCAGCAGCTTTTCCGATGCTGAACCGAGTTTCGCAAACCGGATTTTTGCTTCTTCGGTCTGTTCCGATCGTTCCGTCAAAAAACTGTAAAACTGCTTGAGTGGCAACAACCCAAAATGCTTCAGCAACCCGTCATAGTATCCGTGTGTGTAAGCCATCATGATAAAAGGGGGATGTGAATGCCCTTCGACGAGCACACCAAAATCGCTTTTCATGGACGGGTTCATCGGCCCGCGCATGGCATCGCAGCCTTCGGCCACCAGCCATTCTTTGGCCGTCTTCAGCAACAACCTGGCGACTTCCTGATCGTCCGCTGCATCAAAGAATCCGAAAAAGCCGACCCGGTTCGAATGGTGTGAGTTGAACAAGTCATCAACAATCGCCGCGATTCGTCCGACCGGTTTTTTTCCGCAATAGGCCACCCAAACTTGCCGCCGGGCATGCTCGTAGAACGGATGCACGGTCGGGTCCAGCAGCGACCACTCCATTCGCCTGAGCGGAATCACCGCCGAAGGATCATTGCGATACAGCTCACACTTGACGCGATAAAAATCCGCCCGTTGCCTCCGCGACTCGACAACTTCAACTCGCAACCCTGGCAAATCATTCATCAAATTTTCAAACATTACGTCAGCCTTTCCAGGCTGACAAAGACTTGGCAAAGTTCCCTGCCAAAACAGATTAAAACTGGCCAAGTTGTCCCCCACAGTAATCACGGCGGAGAACCGCCGTCCTGCTTTTCCGAACCACCAGATTTCGATCTGTTACCCACAAAAAATGGGAAACCAGTAGGTGCAGGTCGGCCAGACAATACGCTTATTGTACTCCCTGTTCCGCGATTTTGCATCTCTGTGTCAGGCTGGAAAACAGGCGTTCAACAAGGATGTCAGGCTGGAAAGCCTGACGTACATTCCGTTTCGGGCGCTTTTTCACGGAGAGGCTGTGAATTTATCGTAACCCGAAGCGTTAGCGAGGTTCATTGCTCCCCCTCGCTAACGCTTCGGGTTATGATTTCGGCGCAAATTCT
>JAYVKA010000444.1:0-2969 GCA_043768885.1 Planctomycetota bacterium | reverse complement strand
GCTTGTCGCAAGAGCGAATGGGCCAGTTGCTCCGAGCGCTGATTCTCGGCCGCGTCGGCCCGCTGCCGTAAAACTTCGGATTCATGCAACTGGCTTTGCAACTGGCGACCCGTACCAGCAATGTCGTCGCGTTGTTGACGATAGATGAACGCCATGCGTGTTCCCACGATCGCCGCAATAAGTATCAGGCCAGCCAAGGCACAGGTCAAAGCAGAAATCACCGGGTTTCGCCGGCACCATCGATTGACATGCCCAATGACGGACGTTCGCCTGGCGGTAATGGGACGGCGTTCCAGAAAACGTCGAAGGTCATCGGCAAAGGCTTCGGCGGTCTGGTAGCGTTTTCGCGGGTCTTTTTCGATTGCTTTCAGGACAATCGTCTCCAGATCGGAGGGGATGGTCGGGTCGATGGTCCTCGGGTTCGGCGGAGATTCGTGAAGCAGTTTGTGCATCAGGCTTGCATGGTCGTCGGCATCGAATGCCATACGCATCGTAATGAATTCGTAGAGTGCCAGACCGGCGCTGTAGATGTCGCTGCGGGCGTCCGCCCGTCCTTCGAATCGCTCGGGGCTCATGTACCTGAGCGTTCCCAGGACGCTACCGGTTTCTGTCAAACCTCCTGTCGACGCCTTGGCCAATCCGAAATCGGCAAGCCACGCCCGCCCGTAGACATCCAGAATTACATTGGACGGCTTGATGTCCCGGTGAATGACCTGTTGCTGATGGGCGTATTCCAGCGCGTCGAGGATTTGCATCCCGATCCTGGCCAGATTGTCGAAGTAATCCCGCCGGGATGACATCGAATTTGCGGCCAGGGCTTCGGAGTTGTTGTCGAAGCGAACGCGTGCCAGGATTTTTTCGACCGAAGAATCAACTTTGCTCTTTTCCAGTTCGACGACCTCTGGCGGTGGCTCAACGGCCGGTTCCGCTTCGGGAAGTTTCAAGCCGATTGGTAACGGGGGAGGCGTGCTGGACCGGGAAATCGTGGCCGTCGTGTGCTGATCTTTCGCCAGACCGCGTGCCGGCGAATGAGCAATGGTTGGCAAGACCATGGGAGAACCAGCCTCGCCTGAATCAGCCGTTCGGTTGATGTTTTTCCGAAGCTCTTCCCAGATGTGTTGCAAACTCTGGCCATCGATGAATTGCATTGAGTAGAAGTGTTTCCCGTCGGCGCTGTCCACGTCAAAAACCGGAACGATGTTGGTGTGATGCAACCGGGCGGCGGCTCGTGCCTCACGCTGGAACCGCAACAGGTGTTGTGATTCCTTGCCATCGACCAACGACAGGACTTTCAATGCGACGCGGCGTCCGAGGGTTCGCTGAAAAGCCTCGTAAACGATTCCCATTCCGCCACGGCCCACTTCCCGAATCAAATAATAGTCGCCGAGAACATGGGGTATGTCGAGTGAACCCGACTTGCGGTTTCCGCCAAAGTCGGCATGTTCACCGATCCCTTCGACCAAATCGAGGGTCTCAATCAGCTCTTTGAGTTCATCCCCCAATTCCGGATATTGACCACGAAGCTGCGCGATTGACGGTCTGTCGCCATTTCTCAAGCGCTGGAGGTAGGACTCCGCGATTTCAGACAACAAGTCTCTCGATTCGGTGTTCTGGTTACTCATGGCTTTTGTCCTGGAAACCTGATTCCGCTAAAATCTTCGATAGCCCGCATTGTCTCGCGAAGTTTTTTGAGGGCTCGAATGTATCGGCTGCCGGCAGTCGAAAGGCCGAGCCCGAGAATCCCTGCGGCTTCGGGATTCGTGAGTTTTTCAAAATTGCGCAAAATGATGATTTCGCGATCCACCGGATCGAGCTGGTCGAGGGCCGCACGTAATCGTTGTTCCAGTTCGGCCTGGGCGACGATGCGACTGGGCGTTGTGGAATGACCGAGCAACTGGGCCACGATCATCGCCGACGTGTCGGGCGAATCGACCCGGCCCAATCTCCCTTCCCGATTAACGGAGCGGGCTTTTGCGCCAATGTGACGGCGATGGATTTCGGCCAGTTTTTGCAGGGCCAGGAGCCGAAGCCAGATGAAGAGTGGTACGCTTGATTTTTCAAAGAACTCCTGGCGCCGCCGGGTCGCTTCCAGAAACGTTTCCTGAATGACATCTGCCGGATCGATGCGGTTCTTCAGCCGCGGCTCCAGCCGCAATCCGACCGTTCGCAACAATCGTTCCTGCTGCGATGAAAGCAATTCCCCCCAGGCGTCCTGGTCGCCGGTTCGGGCCTGTTGTTGCAACTTTGAATCCGATTCCATCATCCCGCCTGAAGAAGAATCAGTATGGTTGTCCATTTATAAACGATATTGGCAGGTTCTGCAAAAATCATTCCTTTTCGACGGTGCCGTCGGCATGAACAACGACGGTTTGCTTTTCGGCTCCCAGGTCAATCGTCGAATTGCCAATTTGCAACCGTTTTCCATCATCCAGAACTTTGAGTTCGTATTGTTTGAAAGTGATGGTGTTCACTCCCGCTGAGTAGGATGTTGTAATTGTGTTGTCCAGGGCGGCCAGGTTGTAAATGGTTGTTCCGCCGCCGCTGATTTGTATGGCAACCGAAGCGCCGCCGCGGCCAGGCTGACTGTTCAAGTGGACTCCGTCAAACCGGACCTTAAACTTTTCGCAATCCAGAACCGGACGCCCCTGTTCTTGTTCAAAACCCATCTGCCAACTCACGGATTTGCCGGCATCGCAACCGGCGAAGAGCATAACCAGGAAAACCGGCATCAACAGGGTGCAATTCGTTTTCATTCCATGTTCTCGGGAAGTATGCGCAACCGGACTTGTACGCACGATGTTGTGTTGTTCGACAGTTAGCGGCCTGGGCCGTGATCGTTGCCACCCTGAACGGGTTCCGTTTCGAGCTGTTCCCACCACATTTCTGTTTGTAGTTGACTCAATAACTCAGATGCCGCTTCGCGGTCCTCGACCTGTTTGGCTCGTCTCGACAATGCAGACGCAATGAAG
>JAYVKA010000443.1:0-9481 GCA_043768885.1 Planctomycetota bacterium | reverse complement strand
CAACTTGCTGATTCTGTTGTTGCGTTCTGTTGCGCTTGACATTTGCAAAACCGGAAATGTAATTGGTTGGGAATTTCTGTCAGTGGACGTTGGCCGAATCACCCGCCAGGCATGGAGCGATGGCTGGGAAACCAGGCAAGGATCAGGAGCCGGAGGCGGAATTCGGCTCCTCGTTTTCGAAACCGTCTTCCATCACTGCCGAAGTGGTCTCGCGGGGCAAAACCTGGTTCAGGATTTCAGTGACCCGCATCGCATTCTTGACACCCTGGTCCAGAACAAATGTCAGTTTGGGTGTATAGCGGGTATCGAGCCGGTCGCCAATTTTCTTTTGGAGAAACCCGGTGCTGTTCTGCAATCCCGCCAGGCTGAGGTTCTGTTTCGTTTCGTCTCCCATGACCGAGACATGCACGCGTGCCATGCGCATGTCGGGCGACACTTCGACAAACGTCACGGTGACGTCTTCGATTCTGGGGTCTTTCAAATCGACCAGAATGGCCATGCCAACCACTTCGCGAATCGCTTCGGCGGCTTTGAGAACTCGTCGGGAACTCATCTTCAGGGACCGTAAACAGGGTTCAGGACTAAAAACGGATGGAAATCATCAACGGGCCGGAATTTCGTTCCACGGCCGAGGATGTCAGGACAAAAATGTTATGACAATGTTCGGGCAACTTCCTCGATCTTAAAGGCTTCGAGCGTGTCACCTTCCTTGATGTCATTGAAGCCCATTAGTTTGATACCGCATTCCATGCCCCGTTGAACTTCGCGAGCGTCGTCCTTTTCACGTTTGAGAGACTCGATCGCGTATTCGCCGATCACCCGGCTGTCGCGAATCAGTCTCAATCTGCAATCGCGTTGAATCGAACCACGCATCACGCGGCAACCGGCAATTACGCCTGTTTTGCTGATCGCAAAAGTCTGCAGGACCATCGCCATTCCGACATCGACAACCTGCTTGTCCGGTTTCAGGCGGCCTTCGAGTGTCGCACGGATATCGTCCGTCACCTTGTAGATGATCTCATATCGGCGAATTTGCACCTGCAGATCATCAGCCAGACTTCGGGCGGTTTCATCAGCGACCACGTTGAAGCCAATGATGACAGCCTGGGAAGCCTGGGCCAATCGAACGTCGGCAATCGTGATGCCGCCGACCAGTGCCTGGAGGATGTTGATCCGGATTTCCGGGTGCTCGATTTTGGACAACTCTTTTTGAATTGCTTCGATGGAGCCCCGAACGTCCGTTCTTATGATCAAATTGAGTGTTACCACCTCGGCGGTTTTTCCGAGCGTGCCCGATTCCAGACGCTGCTGGAAATCTTCCAGCGAAACGCGGGTCGTAATTCCACCCAGCGATATCTGTCGGCTGTTGTCTTCGCGGGAATTCGCCAGCTCGCGGGCCTGGGCAATGTCATCGAGGACATAAAACTTGTCACCCGCTCCCGGAGCAACATCCAGGCCGGTCAGGTTAACCGGCGTACTTGGGCCAGCCGCTTCAGTCAGTTTGTCGGGAATCAGCGTGTCATACATTGCTTTGACGCGGCCGTGAGCTCCGCCGCAAACCACGATGTCACCAACTCTAAGTGTTCCAGACTGGATCATCATCTTGCAAACAACGCCGCGCCCGGATTGCTGCTCGGCCTCCAGACACATGCCCCATGCCTGACGATTCGGATTGGCACGATATTCGTTGATCTCGGCCGTAAGCAAAATCGTTTCCAGCAATTCGTCCAGCCCAATGCCCTTTGTCGCACTGGTCTTAATGACTTCCACTTCACCGCCCCATTCACTTGGCAACAACCCATGAGCCGCAAGGTCCTGATAGACCTTGTCAGGATTGGCGCCGGGCAAATCGATTTTGTTCATCGCCACAATGATTGGTACGTCAGCGGCACGCGCGTGGCTGATCGCTTCTTCGGTTTGGGGCATGACCCCGTCGTCGGCAGCAACGACCAGAACGGCGATATCCGTGACGTTGGCCCCCCGTGCCCGCATTTCGGTAAACGCTTCGTGACCCGGCGTATCGACAAAGGCGATTTTCTGTTCGCCTTTTTGAATCTGGTAAGCCCGAATGTGCTGCGTAATTCCTCCGGCCTCACCGGACACAACATTGATTCCGATGATTGCATCGAGCAACGACGTTTTGCCGTGATCGACGTGACCAAGGAATGTAACGATTGGCGGACGTGGCAAAAGCGATTCGGGGCTGTCAATTTCGGTACCAATGCTCGCCATCAACTGGTCTTCCAGCGATTCAGCCGCTTCCAGCTCGACATGATCGACATTGAAATGATCAATCAACAGCTCGAGCAAATCTTCGTGCAGGTGCGAGTTGATCGTCCGCGCGTCAGTTTCGCCGAACTTGGGCAGCGTCAGCAGAACCTGGACGGCCGGAACGCCAGCCGCTTCGCTGAACGTACGAACTGAACAAGGCGCCTCCAACACAATCTTGTCTTTCCGGGGAGCCGCCGTATTGACGGTTGGGCCCGAGCGACGACGGTTGGAACGCCGTCGAAACGGCCGATCGCTTTCGTCATTTCTCGATTTGCTTTGACGGCGCACCCGTTGCTGCCGCGTGCTTGCCAATTCCGAGTCGACACTTGGAGCGTCACCGCTTTTGCCACGACGAACCTTGCCCCGCCCGGAATCGCGAGACTCGGCTGTTTCCGCTCCAGCCACGCCTGGTTTGGCTTTGTCTTTTTTCTTGGCAGCCTTGTCGCGGGTCTGTTTCGCAAACTGCTCAAGAGGCGCCGCTCCGCCGGCCTTGGCCTGGATAATCGCGTCCTGGGGCAAAGCAATATCGGGCTTCTGAACCCTTTCGCCAGCCTTTGCGGAAACCGTCGGCTGTTGTACTTCGGGCATCGCGGCGACGGAAACATTGATCCCTGAAGGCCGACGGGATGGCATCCGCTCTCTCGGCTTTTCAGAATCACCGGCCGATTTTCTGCGGCTGCCGATGTCGGTTAAGTCCCGCAACGGCTGGTTGCGAACAGGTTGTCGCAAATCGCGAGGCTGCTTTGGTGGAGTTACCGGCGGCTGCTCTGGACGAACCGGCTCGGCAATTTCCGCAATCTCGCTAATTTCAGCAACGACTTTCGGCGGGACTACCGACTCAACTTTGGTAGGCTTGAGAAAGGGAGCCGGAGCTTTTGAATCCGCAGGTGGCGGACCGTTGCGAAAGTTCTTGATTTTCTCGATTTCGTCGTCTTCAAGATTGGCCAGCGCAGAGCCTTTCCCTTTGATACCTATCTTGTTACAGATATCAAGGAGCTCTTTGTTGTCGATTCCCAGTTCTTTCGCGAACGCGTAGATGCGTACCGCCACAGGCGTTGACCCTTTCGTTTCAATCGCGCGGATATCCCATTCAGGTCCGCGTGATCTTTGACTTCAAAAACATTAATCCATATTGACTGAACTCCCTGATCGTTTGGCCACGATTCAAAGCAGCCTTCGATGTTCAGTAAACACAAAGACACAATCAATTCTCCGGCGGCGGCTGGTCCGATTCACCAGCAACCACAACAGGTGGTTGATCCACAATATTTTCATTTTCCGGCGACACTTCTTCGACTGCGGAATCCGGAGATTCCTGCGGCACTTCAGCAGCAGGGGAATCCGCAGTTTCCTTTGGTTCCTCAGTTTCGCGCGGCACCCGATTTCGAGGTAGTCCCGAACCCTCGGCAGAAGCCTTCACGGCCGGACTGGCCACAGCCAGCTCCGCCTCTTCTGCCAATTCTTCGGCCCGATCAACGATTACCTGGACCTGTGCTTCAGTCAGCCCGCCCATTTCCTGCAAGTCGTCTGGCTCGATTACGGACAGATCATCGTATGACAAATAACCTTCGCCGACCAGCATATTGGCCAGTTCTTCGGTGACTCCAGGGATGGCGCTAAAGCCGCCAACCGCCTTTTCAATCTGTTTTTCCAGCTCTTCCTGCGTCATCAACTCAATGTCCCAACCACAAAGTTTGCTGGCCAATCGCACATTTTGGCCCCGTTTTCCGATGGCCAGCGACAATTGTTCCTCGCGAACCAGCACAATCGCCCGGCCCATCATGCGGCACAAAATAACTTCATCGACCTCAGCTGGAGCGAGCGAATTTCTAATAAATTTCTGGGCGTCCTCGTCCCATGGAACAATATCGATTCGTTCGCCATTGATTTCTTCCATGATCGACTTGATCCGATTTCCGCGCACGCCGACACAGGCTCCGACGCAATCGACGCGGACATCCTGGCTGGCAACAGCAACCTTGCTGCGATGACCCGGCTCGCGGGAAATGTTCTTGATCGAAATTACACCGTCGATGATTTCAGGAATTTCCTGCTCAAACAAACGCTGAACCAGTTTCGGCCGGGTCCGGCTAAGCACAACCTTGACGCGACTTCCCTGGGCTTTGACTTCCGTAACAATCGCGCGGACCCGCTCATTCGGTTGATGGGATTCACCAGGAATTTGCTCGCTGCGGGGCAGAATCGCTTCGACAGTTCCCAAAATAACCGTTGTCACACGGCCTTCGTTTCGGTGCACGGTGCCGCTAATGATCTCGTCCAGCATTTCGCTAAACTCGGCAATCAGGGCATCCCGTTCCGCTTCACGAACTTTCTGGATGATGACCTGCTTGGCAGTCTGGGCTCCGATCCGGCCGATGACTTCTTCATAGTCCAGTTCGGTCTGGCCTTCGCGACCGGCAATCGCACCGGACTCGCGATCGATCATGAATTCGACATCGGCTTCTTCACCAAAATGTTTTCGCGCAGCAGAAACCAGTGCCGACTCGATCGCACGAAAAACAATTTCCTTCTGGATGTTTTTCTCACGATGCAGCGAATCCACAATTCTCAATACTTCACTGGCATTCATTCAGGCGTCTTTCAACAGGTTGTTTCCGGTCTCGCGATCCAGCCACAAACAGTTTTCGGCCCTCACCCAGGTCCGCACCTGAACTCCAGGTGCAAGCCAAGTGGGGCCGAAACCATCGTAAGAAGATTCCGCAAACAGCATTGCATGCCACGTGATCTTACCACATTCAACTTTTTTCGCAGGCCCCGGTCCGACAGAAATTCGCCATCCAGGAGCACAAAACGCGACTTTTTGGACCACCCCGGACGGAAAGACAACTGCCTGGTCGTCCAGTTCGCCTTCCGACGCATAACCCAAACAGGCATTTTTCCCGCAGGGCACGACCTGGGTGTCGGAACTTCGGAAACCTAACGTCAATTTCCCCGGCAACCGGCCTGCAATACGGGATGGCAATCGAACCAAACCGGCCGAAGTCTCCATCTCGGCATGATTTCCGTTTTCCACCACTCGTATCCGTTCGACTTCCATCAAATTCAAATCCGGCTCACCCACCAACTCGGCAACAAATCTGCTTGCAGGCTTCCGGAAAACTTTCCAGGTCGAGTCAACCTGCAACATCTCTCCGCGGCGCAGCACGGCAATGCGGTCGGCGAGCGAAAGAACCGGGTTCAGGTTGTGAGTCACCATGATCGTCGTCGTTTTCAATCTCTTTTGAATTTCCACAAACTCTTCGGCCATGTTTCGGGCCAACATCGGATCGAGCCCCGAAAAAGGCTCGTCCAACAAAAAGGCCACCGGATTCCGCACAATCGCCCGGCCCAGGGCCACACGTTGTCGTTCTCCGCCGGACAGTTCGTTCGGCCGCCTGGCCAGCATCGAATCGACGCCCAACCATGCCGCAGCCTGTCGTACTTTTTCGTCCACTTCCGATGCCGGTGCGTTTCCACGACCAAACAACGAAAGCACAACATTCCTTAGATTGGCAAAACCCCTTTCCGGATTCTTCCCATGCAACCCAAACGCCAGATTTTGGAAAACCGACAAATGGGGATAAAGCGAGTCACCCTGAAAAACCATCGCCATGTTTCGACGGCTGGCATTCAGGCCTGCGACCGGTTTGCCATCGACAAGGATTTCACCGGAAGTCGGCTGGTCCAATCCCGCCAGGAGCCGCAGCAGAGTTGTCTTGCCGCTGCCGCTGGGGCCGACCAATACCAGGAATTCGCCGTCCGGAACAGATAGATTGACGGACCGAAGAGCCTGGCCGCCGCCTGGAAATTTTTTCGATACGTCACGAAATGTCACTGATGCCATACAGCCCGTGACCCTTCCTGACAAACCATTTCAAAATGAACGCGTACCCGATGCAGACAGAAAATATCGGCTCAGGTTCGAAAAATCAACGGCGTTGAAAGAATGATCCAAAGCGAGAGTTTGAAAAATCGTGGTTTTGGCTTGCAGCCGAAACAATCCGGCATTTGTTCATCACAAAGTTTCGGCTGGAAGCCAAAACCGCGTAAAAATTCACCTACCAGACCTGCTGGAACTTCCCGTGGTTCTCCGTCGATATGACTTCCAGCAATTGGGCACCCATCGACATTCCAGCACTGACCGTATGGATCGGAACAATTTCCTCGTCAGCCTTGCCGCGAACATTGTATTTCCACAGATAACCGCGAGTGTCGTCCTGCAACTCGCCATCGGAAAGCAGGAAGATCGCGTCCGGTTTCAGATTTATGGCAGCCTTTACCGCGGGCAACGGCAACGTTCCGCCACCCGGGATCTGAATGTTCAACCAGCGGGTCATCAGGTCCAGATTTTCCGGAGTCGCCGCAAAATAAGTCGCCTTGTTCACGTTTCCTTCGAACGAAGTGGCAAACGAACTGTAAAGCAGAATGCAAAATTGCTGGTCCGGCCTGAGACTTCGCATCGATCGAATCAGTTCGTTTCGCGCTGAAATCCAGCGTGGTCCAGCCATGCTTCCAGAGCAATCGATTACGAAAATAAAACTCGATCCGCGTGCCGAGATGCCGAAAAACTTGGCCTTGTCACCGTCCTCGCCATCCTCAGCCAATTTCCCCATTCCTTCGCCCATGCTTCGATAGGCAACGCCCTCGCCCGTCGTCGTTCCCCACAATTCAGAATCCAGTTGAAGCGACTCCAGCCCCGGCCCAGCTTCCATCGATGCGACTTCCACCTTCATCGCCAACTTGGCTGCATCCGGAAGTTCATTGGCCAACCTGTCCAGCTGTTTGGCAGAAGCGGAATCGACCAGCATCGGTTCCAAATTGACTCCGACATCACCCAGTTCCGTCTGCTCGTTTTGACCGACGACTAACGAGATCACCGTTCCGATATCAACCTGACTGGTAAAACAGGCCAACGTGACCAGAACGCAAACATGCAAAACCATGCTGATCAACCACGATGGCAACAGGCGAAGCGATTGAACAACGCTGCCAACATTCGAATCGTGATCTTCAATCTGGATCTCCCCGGTGACGAACGCGGGGTTGGCTGGAAACGAAGAAAATTCGGGATTGACCGCGGAAGGCACAGGCACAGTCAAGCCGCCAGTGTCCGGCAAACCGGCGACTTCGCAGTTGGTTGTCTCCATTCTGGCCCCTCCGTCTGTTCCCCGCAATTGACCCCACCTCCAACGACAGCAGAATTTGAAGGCCGCGTACTGGCGGGTCCTGCCTGATTATGGCGTTCCCCGGCCAGCATTTCAATCAAATTCGCGATTTTAACCCAACTTGCCAGGCGAATACCCCATTTTTCCGGACCGATTGATTCGTCTTGCCACCCATCCTCTGACTTTCCTACACTCCAGCCCGTCTGAAAATTTCGAATGAGCGACAAGTACAGGAGTTGATCCGCGTGTCAACCAAAATCGTCGGCAATACGTTTGGCCACTGCTCCGCATTCATTCCGATGGCTTTGGGAATGTCCATTTGCCTTGTGCAAATGGCTTCGGCACAAACCGAGTCCGGACCAGGAAGGGAAAACCGTTCCGCCTGGACTCCTTCGATTGGCCAACTGAATCAGGCTGGCGGCACCGCAACTCAAACTCCATCGGCCGAAAATCCTGCGACAGGAAATCCCGCCGCCGCTAGTCCAGGCCCGATGACTGGTACAGGCGCTGGCACCGCGCCGACGCAACAACCCAACGGCGTTCCGCAATCGCCACCGGGTGCACTGGCAAACCCCCAAACACAACAACCACCCGCCCGTCAATTCGATCGAACAACCGAATTGACCGACAAAACAAATCAAGCTGGCTGGCAACAGACCATGGACGCCGGAGCGGCTCCCGCCTCAGCGCCGACTGGCCCGCCGCCAGAGATCACTCGCGTCTCGCAATCTTTCGAGTCACTTCCGAACTCGGCAGGGCAAGTCTGGCGCGAATACGACATCCAACCCTACACATCCCAAATCACCGGCGAGACGAATCCACAAAAAGCCATCGTCGACGCAATTCTGCGCCAGACCGGTCGCGAAATGTGGTTCCACGAACCGTTCGGAATTTTAAACGCCAACCGAGAAAAACTTTTCGTCTATCACACGCCCGAGATCCACAACCAGATTCGCCCGATCCTCGACCGGTTCATGAATGGTCGCGGCCAACCGCAAGCCATCGAGTTGGGACTTTACACAGTCGGTAATCCAAACTGGCGAGTCGTCGCGTTGCCGATGATGCAACCGATCCAGTTGGCCAGCCCTGGAGTCGAAGCCTGGGTTGCGAGCAAGGAAAACGCCGCCCGCATCATCAGCCAGGTCTCTTCCCGAAACGATTTCCGTTCCCACGCCAGCGGACGGGCCATCGCACACGACGGCCAGGAATTTACACTTTCACGCCGGACCCCCGAACAATTCGTCCGCACCATTCAATGGACTCCTGGCCAGGGAGCCGGTTACCAGCCCGTCCTGACTCAGTTCAATGAAGGCTACGACGTGGGACTGAGCATGCTGACAACGCTGGACGGCCAATCGATCGAAGCGTTTATTCATTGCAATGTTGATCAAATTGAAAAACGAACAACGGTTCAGATTCCAGTTCAAGACCCATCTGGCGTTTCAAACCGAATCAATTTGCAAATTCCGCAAATCGTTTCGTGGCGACTCGAAGAGCGCGTGAAATGGCCTGTCGATCACGTGCTGATCGTCAGCTGCGGGGTCGTCGCAATGCCGGCTGCGGAAAATGTGAATCGGCCACTCGGCGGTTTGCTCGAACCCGGCCACAACCGTGCCGACGCCCTGCTCTTCATCGACTACCGCGGCCCCTCCGGCGAACGCCCCGACGGCACCACAGCCAGCAACCAAATCGTCCCCGTCCGCCCGCGATAAATATTGCTGGATTGCGACTCCACTTTGGCACCTGCCGCAAGGCGGGGCTATAATGAGCAATCCCAATCATGGAGAGTCGAAATGGTACAAATTATTGCGTCTGGCCAGTTGCTGCGTGAGCTCGAAAAAGGCGAAGTGGTAATTGAGTTCGTCGATGCCAACGGGAAACGACTGGGAACTCTCGTCCGTCCACCGGGCGAAGAAGATATTCAAATCGCAAAGGCCCGATTGGCAGTTAATGGCAAACGGTTCACAACCGATGAAGTTGTTGCACATTTGCGATCGTTGGAGCAACAGTGAAGTTCGCAGTGGTCTGGGACGAAAACGCGAGAA
>JAYVKA010000442.1:0-15553 GCA_043768885.1 Planctomycetota bacterium | reverse complement strand
CCAAATCCGCCTTGCTGACCAAAGTCAAACGGGTCGCCAACCAGAGTGCGATACTTTTGTTGTTGCTCAGTGGAAAGAACCGAAAGAACTTTGTCTTCGGCCTTCTTTTGAAGCTTCATGACTTCTGCCCGCATTTCTTCCTGGGCCTTTTCGGCAGCTTCCTTCATCTTGTCTTCTTGCTCAGGTGTGATGCTAAGCTCATCCTTTAGTTCATCGCTATTCAGCAACGAACCGCCGGCCTGACCGCGCGCCTGAGACTGAAAGGCAAGTTGTTTCAGCCGTGTTTGCTGGTGTGGCAAAAGAATTTTGTCAACTTTCGCCTGCATTTCCTTGGCCTTCTCTTCCATGTCTTTTCGCAAGTCGTCCATCATTTGTTGACGGTCGGCCGGATCAACGTTGCCCATGCCCTGAAACATGTTCTGCATTTCAGATCGCATGTCGTCTTGCAAGGTCGTTAGTTCATCCATTTGGCCATCTACGATTTCCAGTTCTTCGCGGACTTTTTCGTTCATCAGCAGGAACAAAGGGTTATTTCCAAAACCGCCACGTCCGCCAAAACCACCACCGCCTGGCTGGGCAATTACTGCCGAACCGGAAAAAACGCCGACGACTCCCATCATCAACGCAACGTATCCACAAATCAGACTGGTCTTCATGCCAAAACCCCTAAAAATTTTGTTCGATTGGAGCCAAAAGGCCAACTACGCCGCTTGCGGCCAAGAAGCACGCGAAATCGATCAACGGAATCGAAACCGTGCAAAATTCGCGACCGTGGAGCTTCCCGCCCAATAACCGCCCGCGCAGTTGATAAAGAGGTAAACAATCGGGGTGGCAACGAGTTCCGTGCCAGATCGAATTCGGACAAAAAATTCAGGGATTTTTCAGGAATTCTGAAACAATCGACTTTGGACAGCCGGTTTTGTCGCAGTTTGAACTGGACCAAACCTTCAAATTGCTACCTGCGAAATGTCGTTGGGTCCGGGGATTGGCCCCTTCGAACAGGTGGTGATTCTGCTGCAGGAGTGCCAAGCTCCGGCATTGAGTTTCGCAAATCGGCCATGGATCGTAATTCCTCGCCACGATTTGAAGATTCCGGTTCGTTTGACCTGTCAGCCAGGTACTGGGTCAATTCCTGGTTCGGCTGGTCAATCACCCAAGTTGTCGTGTCCCCGGTGTTCCGGTTCCGCAACACGGCAATCAACTCCATGTCATTGGATTGAATAGTGTCCGGGGGCAACGTGTTCGAAACATTCGAAACGGGAATCGAAATCGAATGGCGCGCGGGTTGATCTTGCTGGACAACTCTTGTGTCCACCGCATCGAAACCGGGAGATTCTGCTTTGGGAACCAACAACCGGTCCAGATTCGTGCGGGACAGTTGGCTCCAGATATTTTCCAGGCATGAGTAAATGCCTTCGTCGTAATCCACTGCTGCTGCATTGCAAACACCAACCAATTGGCCGCCAGCCGAAAACAGACCGCCGCCGCTGCGTCCTTCGATCGGTCGCCCGAAAATATCGTACTTGTCGGCTCCATCATAATTGGAAAGTGCCTTGATTCGGGTCTTTCGAATCGAAGGCGGCTTCCCCATGTCGCAGCCGATCGAAAACATCTCATCACCAGGCGTAACAACCATTTGGGCGGGAGCCACCGGCACAAAGGGAATCTCAAAACCGGGCTGAATCACAACAATGGCAACGTCCTTGGGACCTGCGTCATAGTCCAACAACTTTGCTGGCACTGTCGTTGGCGAACCTCCACGGCCCCACCCGATATCGGCGGTAATCGTTTCAAGGCCCGTCCATTCACGGAACACGTGCCCGCAAGTCAACACGATCGCTTCCGTCCCATGCGAGTGGATGACCGTTCCAGTGGCATATGAAAAACCGCCGGCATCCTCGACTTTTAATCGAACAGTCGCCTGCATTGTCGCCAGCTGGACGTTGTTTGCTACTTCACGAATCGACTCCCCCGAAAGATCTTTCGCAGGGGTTACGTTGCTGGCCAAACCAACCATCGGGCGATCGACTGTCGAGGCGACCGCGTTTTGTCTTTGGGGTGTTGGTGGCTGTTGTGTTAGATTGCCATTTCGACTCGATGCTGCGGCATGTTCGTGAAACCACTGCGCTAGTTCTGGTGCTGAAACAATTCCAGTCTGCTTGCGGATCGTTTTGTTGCCGACAACCAAAACGGAAGTTGGCGTTGTCGAGACGGAAAAGTGATTGATCCAGGCCGGATTGGCTGTCGCATCAACAACCCTGACCGGGTATCCGGCATCGGCCAACCGTCGAATCTCCGGCTCCATCTGCTTGCACGGGCCACAGCCGTCCATCGTGAAAAAGTAAAGCTGTGCCTGCTCTGCATCCTGGGGCAGCCCAGCCGCCACACTCGCCGACAGCAAACACAGAATCGCCGTCGCCAGTACGTCCATGTACTTGACCATTGGTCGCTCCTTGACCAAAAAATTTTCAGATTGCGTCCTTGCAACCCGCTATTTCAGGATTTGGCAGTCTTTCCCGCAGTCTCTTCCGGCCTTCCCGGCGAACCTGCCGATATTCTGCCCCGACTTTCGAATAACCCGCCAGCGTCACATTGCCAATCGCGATATCCGATATCCTGTTTCTGGACACGCGAACCGGGCCGAAGCCATAATTCACCTTCCAGTCGCGGGGCAATCTAGCCGTATCCGGGAATTCTGTCCAAACCAGTTTTCCGGTCCCGGGATGGTTGTGGTCCTTTCGGGTGGTACAACATTTACATTCATCCTGCTGTTAGGCACCACTGCGATCATCCGACCGGCTTTTTTTACCAATTTTTCAAACAAAAAGCTTTTTTCCGGTTTCAAATATCGATTCAACACTGACTGTGCATTCAATGCTTGCAACTTCCAAAAAACATCTCCAAGCCGCAAACCGGTTTTCGCGATTTCGATTGACAACCGCAATCGCGTTGATGGCGTTGCTGATGTGCCCGCCGGTTGCAGCCCAGGATGTCCCGGTAGTTGCCAAACCCCGACCAATGACGGTTCGCAATCCGGTTTTAATTGAATTCAAAGGTGAAATCGATTACCGCCTCGACAAATATTTTCAGGAGCGACTGGCAAGGGCCAAACGTGACGGTGCGGACCTGATCATTCTCGAAATCGACAGTCCCGGAGGATACAAAACGGTCAGTCTGGATATTGCTGAACAACTGCGCGACATCGACTGGGCCTATACCGTTGCCTGGATTCCCCAGGAGGCGTTGAGTGGCGGTGCCCTGGTTGCTCTCGGTTGTGACGAAATCGCCGGCAACCCCAACATGCGTTTTGGAGACATTGGCGAAATACAATTCGACTCAGAGTTCTGGGCGTTTCGACTGGTACCAGCCAAAGTTCAGTCCGTCCTGGTTCGACAGGCCCGCGACCTGGCAACTGCGAAACGCCGACCGCCTGAGTTGGCCGAAGCGTTGATCGACAAGGACGTTCAGGTTTTCACTCTTGAAGACGAAGAAGGCAAACTGAAATATCAAACTGTTCGGGTTGGCGAGGACGCACCGGCTGCACCGTGGAAGTTGATTGAAGAGAGTGGAGCCGAGAGGTTTTTGACGGTCAGCGGTTCCCGAGCCGCAGAAATCGGACTGATCGAACAACTGGCCCGCGACAGAACCGAATTACTCGCCGCGCTGTCGGTACAACCCGGGAATTTGACCGTCTACAAATACTCATCCGTCGATTCCATTGTCTTCATGCTCAATACGTCGCTGATCACTGCACTGTTGATCGTGATCGGGATGTTGGCTCTTTACCTGGAGTTGAGCGCTCCGGGCATCGGTGTAGGTGCAGTCATTTCGGTATTGTGCGCGTTTCTGTTTTTCGGCAGCCGTTTTCTGGGTGGAACAGCAGGGTGGCTGGAGGTTACGCTATTCCTTGCCGGAGTCACGCTGATCGCCATGGAAGTATTCGTCATACCGGGCTGGGGAGTTTCCGGAATCGGCGGATTGACGTTGGTCGTTGCGAGCGCTGTTTTGGCGAGCCAGTCATTTATCATTCCGGCAAACAATTCCCAATGGAACCAGTTGACAACTTCGCTGGTGATGTTGGTCGCCAGCGGATGCGTTGTCTTAATCGGTGCGGCGTGGATAACGCGACGGTTCGGCAGTTTGCCGGTGTTCAACCAACTGGTATTGGCACCGCGCTACGATCAGCCTGTTTTCGAAAAAGGCGATCCGGCCACGGCTGGAAACAAACCGCCTCAGCATACCCACCCGTTGGTGTCCGTTGGTGACTGGGGCCGAGCCGACAGTCCTCTTCGACCCAGCGGTCGCGTTCGGTTTGCCGGGCGAAGTGTCGATGTGATTTCCGACGGCAGTTTTATCGAAGCAGGCCAAAACGTAAGAGTCGTTTCCATCCAGGGAAGCATCGTTAAAGTAATTCCGGTTACGGATGAAAATGCGTAGTCCGAAACGTGATACCGCTGCAGCACAGCGGGGCAACGAATTGTTGAACCAGCAGATCGTCGATTGCCAGCGCTGCCCGCGACTGATTTCCCATTGCCAAAAAATCGCCTCCGAACGGCGACTGGCGTGGCAGGATTTTGAATATTGGGGCCGACCTGTTCCGAACTTTGGTTCAGCGCCGGCACCGGTTTTGATCGTTGGTCTTGCTCCAGGTGCTCACGGCGCGAATCGGACTGGCCGAATGTTCACTGGCGACCGCAGCGGAGATTGGCTGTTCCGTGCGTTGCATCGGGCCGGTCTGGCCAACCAGCCACAAAGCATGAATCGGACGGATGGCTTGCAACTCAAGCACTGTATGATCACTGCTGTTTGCCAATGTGCGCCACCCGACAATCGTCCCACGACCGAAGAGATTGCCAATTGCCGAAGCTTTCTGGAGCAAACACTCGAGCTGTGTCAGCCGAAAGTGATCGTCGCCCTGGGCAAACTGGCCTGGGACCAGACCTGTCGCTTGCCCCGGATTTCGCAATACTTGAGTTCCCCCCGACCGAAGTTCGCCCACGCGACATCCGTTCCATTGCAAGATGAATTGTGGTTGGTTGGCAGTTATCATCCCAGCCAGCAAAACACTTTTACCGGACGCTTGACCGAACCGATGCTGGACGACGTGTTTTTACTCGTAGCCAGTTTGGCTGGCCTGAAAAAACCTGGACGCCCAGTTCGCCGCAAGAAATAGTTTGCCCCCAATCTGTCCCTTTGGAAAACCATGGACGAACAAATTGAAACACCTGGTTTGCCCGACGCAAGCTTGCCGACCATGGAAATGCCGACCGTGGAATTGTGGAGCGACTCCGCAGGGACAAACGAACCATCGCCGCTTGTCGAGTTGTTTTGTTGGGGACTAATCCTGGCGATTTGCGGACTGTTGTTTTTTTCCCAATGGCAAACCCAAAACAGCGAAGCCGAAAAATTCGACGGGATGGCCGAGGCGATGCCGGAAGTGCGGGCTGTTGGTTTTACGACCCGCTTGTTGATCGCACAAAAAAACCTGGGCGGCCTGGCATCGGCGATCGACGGCGAATCGTTGAACGCAGGCTCGTTATGGCAGCGTTACGCAAACTCGATCCAGATAGCAGAGATAGCGGGCCCGGCTCAGGCACTGGATTTTCTGGACACCGTCGATGATGCGGTGCAGGCTGAAGCCTACACGCCGGATGAGCGGCAGAAGGCCATCCGGGCGACGCTGGAAAATGTTTACCGCGTTCGCGAGTTTTCGGGGCCTGGTGAAATCGCAGAGTTTGAAAATAAAGACGCGGAAATTTTGACGAAGGAATTCGGCTGGTTGGGAATGCTGGTCTTGAATCCAGTTGCGAAAAACCGTGACACTGATCGGCCCGGAATCGACGACCGTGCGAACAAAATGATTTTTGTGCTGATTGGAGTCGGTTTTGTGGTGATTCTAATGTTTTTGGCTTCGTCGATATGTTTGCCTTTTGCAATCCTTTTTTTTGTTCGGGGAAAGTTCCAGTCCAGATTGCCTGACCAGGCCGGCTCCGGATCGATCTATCTGGAGATGTTTGCCTGTTGGCTGCTGTTGACCGTTCTGTTGGTTCCCCTGATTGTCCTGGCGGCAGGCGAGATGGGGCTGAAGTTAAAAGACAACATGATTACGATCGGTTTCATAGCCCAACTGATACCGCTGGTCGGAGCAATTGTTTGGCCGACCCTGCGGGGCATGTCGGGGGCGAGAGTGATGCAGGATTTAGGGCTGAGTGGCCATAACCCGTTTGCGGAAATTGGGGCCGGAATTTTTGGCTACATTTGTGCTGTTATTCCCCTGGCAGCATTGCTCGCGATTGTCCAGGCGATGTTGTTTTTGACGGGGGGTTTGGAACAGGGAGGGCTGAATTCTCCGCCGGCCCTGCATCCGGCCCAGGAATTGATGATGTCGGGCAACGTGACGACGATCGTATTCATATTGCTGACTGCCAGCGTAGTTGCTCCGTTGGTCGAAGAGATTGTTTTTCGGGGAGCCCTCTACCGCTATCTTCGTGACCGAACCGGCAACCAAACTCGCTGGACCAGCGTAATCATCGCGATTTTGGTTTCAGGGATTCTGTTTTCGGGAATTCACCCCCAGAACCTCGTTGGCCTGATTCCGTTGACAACACTCGCCACCTTCATGGCCCTGATGCGGCAGTGGCGATCGTCACTTATCGCTTCGATGACATTTCACGGCCTCAATAACGGCGTGTTGATGTGTATGATGCTGCTGATGTACCTTTAACATTATTCCGGCCTGCAGAACCAAATTCGGCGGGCCGGAAATGTTTTGGAATGCGAACGGCCGGTTTTATCAGCCGATGCGTGGGCGGCGCCGGAATGCAGCAATTCCTGCGAACAATCCCAGGGCCATCATTGCGGATGGTTCGGGAATTGCCGAAATGCAGAATCTTGCGATTGGCGTAGCGCCTGACGGAATCGATCCGATCGTTGTTCCCGCTACGGTTCCGCTGCCAAGGAAATTCGCCAATCCCGAATGCAAAGGAACAACGCCGTTCTCGACAGAACTGGTTCCACCCAGAATGGAAAACGCGGCACCCATCGTATCGTTGACTTCGGTTCCGGAGTCCCAAATGATCGCGCCAAAGACGTCAAAGGTCACTGGTCCGGTGTAGTTACCAGCAGCATCGAAAATCTGGAACATCGTCGCATTGTCGTTGCCGATAAAGGCATCGTTGGATGGAATCACCATCGATGCATAGCTGAAGTACCGACCGGCCACTGTGTTTGTCACACTGACCGTCGCACTTGCCGTTTCGCCCGGATCCAAAACTGGTGCACCTGGAAAGCCAGCCGAATTCAACAAGGCTCCTTGCACGCCGTTCATCTGGCTGCCGGAAAAATCTCCCTGCAATCCACTGATCACACCCTCCTCGGCCAAAGCTTCCAGTGAAGAGGACGCGGCCGAGCCGTTGTTGAAAAAATCAAAATTCCCGTCGTGCAATCCGAACCAGACGGGCGTCAGGAAGAACCCGTTGCCAGCTTGCAGGTTGGTCACCGTGACCCGAACCTGTTGCTGTCCCTCAGCCGGGTTCACGACCCCCCCCCTGCCACAACAATGCAGCAGGAAAACAAATAGCGACAAATTATCGAAAGCACTCCAGAAAAAAAGTACTGCCCCTTC
Organism: Planctomycetota bacterium; assembly: GCA_043768885.1. Taxonomy (GTDB): domain Bacteria; phylum Planctomycetota; class Planctomycetia; order Pirellulales; family Pirellulaceae; genus BJ22. The sequence continues at coordinate 7,929 of JAYVKA010000442.1, read as the reverse complement.
TTCTGGATCCGAGGCGACCGTACGGACTTCGCCAAGACAAAATGCCAATTGTGTCGGACTGGATCAATACTGGTTGGTCGTTTGGGTTTAGAATTGGTTACAGACTTGCTTCGAAAAAACCCCAAAAAATCCCAGAACCGACTCCTTGAAACCGCCGATACACATTTTGAAGGCAGCCAAAACCGGGCATGCCCAGCCTGAAAGATGGCTGGATGAGCACGGAGAGTTGATGTACCGTTTTGCAGTTGCCCGCACGGGAGACACGCATCAGGCCGAAGATTTGGTGCAGGAGACTTTGCTCGCAGCGATCCGGGCCCATTCCGATTTCGACGGGCGGTCTTCGATTCGAACCTGGTTGGTCGGTATCCTTCGTCGAAAGATAGCCGACCATTTTCGAAAGACCGGACGTTCCTTGAACATCACCGAACGGCCCAATCCGGGGAACGATCTGTCAGGATTATTGGCGCCACAATTGGCGACGTCGGATTTTCGCAGTGCGGCGGAACGGACGGAGTTCCGGGAAGCACTTCGAAATTGTCTGGCGTTGATGCCGGAAAACCTGGCTGAGCCGTTGATCCGCCGACTGGCCGGTGACTCGCTCGACGACATCGCAGTGGCACAGGAAATTACCAAAAACAATCTCACCGTTCGCCTGTTTCGTGCCCGATTGAGTCTGAGAAAATGCCTGGAGACCGCCTGGATGGGAATTTCCCCCACCGACGAATCCCGGAAATGAACGAGAATGGCAATGGAAGTTAGAGTAGTTTGAGAAAACCGTCCACGATAAAATGAACTCATGAAATCGTTTTGGAAAGCCTTTGTTCTGATCCTGACGCTGAACTGCGAGCAGTCGGCTCGTTTGGTTTCAGAGTCCTTTGATCGCCGGCTGGGTTGGGCCGAGCGAATGGCGGTTTTTTGCCATCATCGAATTTGCAGGAGCAGCCGGGAACTCGCCAAGCAGCTGAAGATCATCCAGGAGTCGTTCCAGAAAACCGACACGATCAACGATCCGGCAATCGAAAGCGGCCTCCAACCCGCCGCCCGCTCCCGCATCCTCGAGGCGATTCGCAAACATCAGTTATCCGACTCGTAACCGTCGGACAACAATTGCGAGTGTCGTCTTACCCGGATACCGCTCCATGCCTGCTCCCCCGGCGGATCAGAAAAACAGTACCGTTGACCAACGCGAGAGATCCACCGACAAGTGCGCTCAGAAGAATCGCTCCACCAAAAATCGACGTTTGAATGACATGCGTCGAAAGGTCGATAATCAACGGGTCAATAGTCGAATCGTTCGGGAAATCGCGGGTCATATATTGCAATTGAATTTGCCCATTGGCGATCGACAGCCCAGCATCGACTCGAAGCAGGACGAGGATGACAAACCAAACGAGAATGGTCATGCCGGTGGCCAGCCAGTACGAACGACGGGAATATTTTGCGTTACCGCCGTTACGATGTGCTATGAGCAAGAGTCCTTTCCAAAACGGCTCTAACCACCTCCGGTTTTCAAAGGGTCTGTCTCCGTTTGGGATAGGCTCGCGCACTGCGAACCACGAAAAGGATCAGATTCACTAATGCGAATAACCCCGCAAGGATTGCCGTAAAAGGAACCGGATACACGATGAACTCCTGATCGTAGCTCGCGTATCGGTCCCCAAGTTGCGCTGCTGTCGAAGCCTCCGAAATCACTTGCCAATAAAACGACGGCGCAACAGTGAGCAGCAATATCGCCAACAGCCCGCAATTGACCCATAGATAAGCACGCCACGAGTGACGTGGTGAACGCGACGGCGATTCACTCGCAGTTGCCGGACTTTGGTATGGGTTCTCGATGGGAATCGTCCGCACACTGAAGGTTTTTACGTCACCGCCGTGAACGAAGCGTTTGACTCTGAATTGCGAAACAGTTTACCTACAAAAGCCCGCGTTGCGAAACTAGGAAGGTGATCCCGCAGGGACTTGGCCTAAAAACCATGTTGCACGACCCGGAACCCTGCTAACCGGGCCAGCCCCAGATAGTCGATGCTGTTTCGAGTTCTGCAAATGCGGTTAGGTCAACCTCGCCGTTGTTGTGGCCAAACAGGAAGTATTGGTGTGTGTTGACGGCGGCCAGATCCAGATTGTCAAACAGCCAGTCGGCGTTGAATGAAAGAACGGGGTACGACGTGCCGTGGAAGGCGCATAGTTGAGAGAAATGGCCAATTGACAGCGTGCGAACAAAATCCGCCGTCGCTGTGTCGGATTGCTGCCCCCAATCGAACCGTAAGGCATTGGGAAGTTCGTTCCAGGCAACGTGCGTTCCCATCCATGGCACCGCGTTAACGCGTTGGTTGAGGATGACGCGGAGTTCGTCGCGCAATTGAGTCGCATTGCCATCACGAATCAGTTCGACTGCGTAGTTGGCGAAGACGCTCATCATGAAACGCCAGGGTCGTGCAACGGGTTCAAATACGGCCCTGTGTCGCATAAAACGGTGGCGGGGGAAATTGGTATTTGGGTATCTTCGGCTGGAGTAGCCGGGGTGTCAATTTGTGTGTGGGTTGGGAGTGGAACTGAAATGGGCCGTGTGGGGTGCAGAAAAGGCCAAGGTGGGGCGGGTTGGGGAACTAATCGCCGGGTTATTCAGGCCGTTTGACGATCTTCGGTCTGCCGAATACAACTGTAGGGAGCGGTCTATGGCCACCCGACAGTGTTGCTTTCCGGAATGGCTGTTGCAGGAAAGTGGGCTCCGCGAGGGGGAGCCGTGAACCGGGTCAGGTCTGAAACATGAAGCAGCCCTAAGTGGGGTACTCTTGTGCGGAGTCCTCTTCCCTGCAACGCAACCGGGATCTCGGAATTTCCGTAGTGGAAGTTGCCAAGTTTCCCCGCCTGACAGGAACGCGCTGAAGCGGGAAGTTTAGCAACTTCCACTACCTTTAAGCTCCGAATGGCCTGAACGCTTTGCCGCCAGTTCAATTTGCGGGACTCGATTCGTCGCAGCATGTCATCACCCAACAGCAAAAGCGACGGTCAATACATGGTGGTAGCCCGGCGCTACCGGCCCCAGGCTTTCGAAGACCTCGTGGGTCAATCACACGTCGTCACTGCGCTGGGAAATGCGATTCGGCAAAACCGGGTTGGGCACGCTTATCTGTTCACCGGTGCGAGAGGAGTCGGCAAGACTTCGGCTGCCCGGATTTTTGCCAAGTGTCTGAATTGCCAGAAAGGCCCGGCACCGACGCCTTGCAACGAGTGCGACATCTGCCAACTGATCTCGACCGGCGAAGACACTGATGTGATCGAGATCGACGGTGCGAGCAATCGCGGGATCGACGAGATTCGGGAGTTGCGAAGTAACGCCGGGGTGCGACCAAGCCGCTCGAAGTTCAAGATTTACATTATCGACGAAGTCCACATGCTGACTCGCGAGGCATTCAACGCATTGCTGAAAACGCTGGAGGAGCCGCCCGGACATGTGAAGTTTCTGTTCTGCACGACGGATCCGCAAAAGATTCCGATTACGGTTTTGTCCCGTTGTCAGCGGTTTGATTTCTTGCCGGTCGAGTCTGTGAACATCGCGACGCGGCTGACGGAAATTGCGGCCAGCGAAGGGGTCGAGGCGGACGCGGCGGCGCTCTCGCTGTTGGCCAGACGGGCTGGTGGTTCGATGCGGGACAGCCAGTCGTTGCTCGAGCAGTTACTGTCGTACAGCGACGGTTCGATCTCCGTGGCTGACGTGAATGCGTTGCTGGGGACGGCGGATTTGTCGTGTGTCGCGGAAATCGTTGCGGCGATGGCAGGGAATGATCCGGGGGCGGCCCTGAAGGGAATTCACAACGCGATCGCGAGTGGTGCGGACCCCTCGCGGTTTGCCCAACAGCTGGTCGGCTATGTTCGGGATCTGATGGCAATCGCGGCCGGGTGCGAATCAGATGTCTATTTGCACGTGACCGATGACGATTTGCCAAGAGCCCGGGAGCTGTCCCAGTCGATGGGGATGGAGCGGTTATTGTCGGCTTTGCAGATTCTCGATGCGGCAGTTGTCCGTATGCAGTCCAGCCCGCACGCACGAATTCTGCTGGAAGGTGCGGTCGTCCGCGCGGCGACCTTGCAGAACGTCCAGTCGATTCCGGACTTGTTGTCGGCCGTTGGAAGCGGTAAGACTTCGACGGCCGTTCGACCGGCTGCTCCTGCACCGCCAGCTGCCCAGACTGCTACGCCCGAACCAAAAAAAAAACCTCTAACTGAACCGACGTCGCCATCGGCGTCCAATGGAAACGCTGCGGCGGCGAATGAACCGGCTGTCGAGAACCCTGCGAGTGCTCGAAAGAACTGGGAGCAGATGATCATGTCGCTGCGGGGTGAAGGGGACATGATCGCCGACATGATCCATGATTTCACACGCGTAGAGGCTCCGCAGAATGATCTGGTCCAGGTGACGCTGAAACGGGAATATGATTGTCAGTTGTGCAACGATGCGACCAGGAAGAAGCGGCTGGAGTCGGCTTTTTCCGGAATCGCGGGGCGAGAATGCCGGCTGGAGTTTCGCTTTGACGAGGCGACACAAACATCGACAGCACCGCAGGCTCCGAAGTTGAACCGGGTTCAACAAATTCGCCAAATCGAAAAGAACCCATTGGTGCAGAGTGTGATGGAACGATTCGACGCCGAGATTACGGATTTCGACCAGCCTCGACCGTCACGGACCGTTTAGAACCCAAGAGGAGACTATCGAGATGTTTAAGGGACTTGGCAATATTGCTTCGATGCTGAAGCAGGCCCAGAGCATGGGCGGGAAAATGAACGAGTTGGCCGAGCGGATGAAGGCCGAACGGGTTACCGGATCAGCGGCTGGCGGAATGCTTCAGGTCGTCTGCACAGGGAGCGGCGAAGTGGTCTCGGTGACAATCGAACCGTCGCTGGTCGAAAAACAGGAAGGCGAGATGATCCAGGACTTGCTGCCCGCCGCAATCAACGACGCTCTGGGAAAGGCCCGGGCACTGAACGCCCAGGCGATGCAGGAAATCACTGGCGGAATGAACATTCCTGGCCTGGACGAAATGATGGACAAGCTGACTCCGCCCAATTCGTAAAGCCGGATGATTTCAGGCTGGACTGATTCCCCGAATACCTTCGACGTTATTGAAAGCAACTTTGCCTGTGGCCCAGATTTCCCAAAGCCTGGTTGTCCTAATTGAACAGCTTTCGCGATTGCCCGGAATTGGCCGCAGGTCGGCGGAGCGGATTGCGTATCACTTGTTGCGGGTCAATCGATCGGAGGCGTTGGCGCTGGCCGATGCGATTCGGACTGTTCGCGAAAACGTGCGATACTGCGAAACCTGTTTTCACGTTTCCGAGTTGGGGACATGCGAAATCTGCAGTGACACCCGCCGCGACCAAACACAGATTTGTGTGGTCGAGCAGTCAAGGGATTTGTTGGCACTTGAGCAGTCGGGGCAGTACAAGGGCTTGTACCACGTTTTGCTGGGCCGAATTACTCCGCTGGAAAATGTCGGGCCTGAGCAATTGACGATCGACGGATTGGTGGATCGCGTTTCGAAAGGTGGAATTCGCGAGATCATTCTGGCGACCAATCCCACCGTCGAAGGAGACGGGACTGCGTTGTACATCACCAACCAGCTGGCAGGCATCAACGTGCAGATTACAAAGCTGGCACGGGGAATCACCAGCGGAAGTTTTCTGGAGCACGCCAACAAGGAAATTCTGGCCGACGCTTTGGCCGGTCGTCGCCCTGTCTGAAATTTGCATTCCCCGGCGATTCACTCGAATCGGGTTTTGCAACGATACGGCATGCCTTTTTTCGGACCTGCCGTTTCCAGTATAGCACATGCACAATCTGGAAAGTGCGCCAATCAAAAACTGGCCGGCAAGGGTTGGGTCAACAGTTTTTCCGGAATTGGGAAAAGCTGCTGAACTTCCCCTGATTGCAACTGCATCAATCCGGTTCATGCTTTACAATACCTATGGAGTTACAACACCGATTGTAACCCGGTAGTCCCTATGTCGGAGACGGAATCCTGACGCCAGTTTTTCCATTGCCTTTTTTTCGAACTCGAACATGAAACTCTCTTTCGGCCAGCATCAGACGCAGAAAATGAGCCAAACCATGGCTCCGCGGATGATTCAGTCGATGGAAATTCTGCAAATGCCACTGGTGGAATTGCAGGAACGAATAGAACGTGAACTGATCGAGAATCCCGTGCTTGAACGCCGGGAAAGTGATCCGTCGCTGCCTTCCGAGAATGAAAACGAATCCGGGAACGAACCCGAGAAAAAAGAAAACCAGGATGTCGAGCAAAAAGAACTGGTCATCGAAGAAGGCCGGCATAACGAAGATGACTTCGAGCGTTTGCTGAACCTGGACCAGGACAACCCCGGATATTTTGACGACCAGTTTCGTCCGTCTGCCAACCGGGTTCAGGACAGTTCTGATCGCCATCACGACATGATCAGCAATGTTGCCGAGCGCGAGGAAACGCTGCAGGACCATTTGTTGGCCCAGCTGTCTGACTGGGACATGACTCCGCAACTGTCGCGAATGTGCGAACGGATTATTTCGTCGTTGAATGCCGATGATGGCGGATATCTGCGAACGTCATTGACCGATTTGTTGCCAGCCAGCGCGACCGAAGATGATCTGGATTTGGCCGAAGAGGCGCTGGCAGTTGTCCAGTCGCTGGACCCGCCAGGGATCGCCGCACGCGATTTGCGTGAATGTTTGATGTTGCAATTGAATGTCGAGATTCCGCATTACGACTGGGTTCGAACGCTGATTCTGAATCACCTGGAAGATTTGCAGAACAATCGCATTCCGCATATTCAAAAAGTTACTGGTATGACAGTCGATCAGATTCAGGAAGGCTGGGCCGAGCTTCGCCGCTTGAATCCACGCCCTGCCCGCCGTTACAGCGAACAACACGCGGTTGCCATTATTCCGGAGATCACCGTTGTACAGGATGAAGCGGGCGATTACACGGTCAAGATGGACGAGGGACCGGCGCGCAGCTTGTACATTAGCAAGTACTATCGCCAGCGCCTGGCAAACGGCCAGGCAACGCCGGAAGAAAAAGAGTTCATCAAGCGGAAGGTTGGCGCGGCCCAGTGGTTGATGGATGCGATTCAACAGCGTCGAAACACGCTGATGAAAGTCGCCCAGGAAATTGTGAACCACCAGAAAGATTTTCTGGATCGCGGACCGGAGTTTATCGTGCCGTTGAAGATGCAGCAGATCGCTGACCGTGTCAGCGTTCACGTCACGACGATCAGCCGTGCCGTCGATGACAAGTATGTTGAGACGCCTCGCGGGATTTATCCGCTCCGCCGGTTCTTTGCGGGCGGCACGGTGACCGAGGATGGCGAAGATGTGGCGTGGGACAAAATTCGTATCGAGATGCAGCGGTTGGTCGATCACGAGGACAAGTCCAACCCGCTGAGCGATGACGAATTGATGAAAAGTCTGAGGCAAGCGGGGCTGAAGGTCGCGCGACGAACCATCGCCAAATATCGACAGAAAATGAGTATCCCCAGTTCCCGGCAGCGGCGGGACTGGTCGCTGGAAAACAGGAAGTAGCTTGCAATTGACCGCCGGTTTGATTCATATTGCAGTTCCTGTTGGCGGATCATCAACGCCTTTCCCGATCGCTACCCGAAAGTCCCATTGACCTGGGAATCGCTGCGTGAATTCCGCCACAACTGTCGCCGTTTCTCCCAACAAGGTCATCGACGCGACAGAACGATCGCCGGTCGATGATTCCCTGAACATTCCGACTCCGGAAAAAATTTCATTTGAATATGAATTGGCTGGGCCCGTTCGCCGTTTGTTCGCGTGGCTCATCGACCTGTTTCTGGTTCAGATTGGATACTGGGCAGTGGTTGGTGTGATCGTTGTGATTGTCACGTTCATTGCCGGTTTGGCAAGCATGAGCT
>JAYVKA010000441.1:0-2870 GCA_043768885.1 Planctomycetota bacterium | reverse complement strand
CCGGAGCGATGTTTTCTCCGGGCACCGCGCAGATGCAGGCCGGCGATATCAGCGCACATAAAAGCATTTCGTTCTGGGCCAAAGGAACCGGCGAAACCTGCCAAGTCATGATGTTCTTCCAGAAACGTGGTTTTCAGCCTTCGATGAAAGAATTCGTTGCCGGTTCGGAATGGAAACAGTACGACTTCAAAATTGCCGATTTCGACGGCTGCGACGGAACCGATGTTCTCGGATTCTGGTTCGGAACCGGCACACCCGGCGAATTCAAATTCCAGATCGACCAGGTGCAGCTGAAGAAATAAGCACGCAGGTCCGGCTGTGCCAGCCGGACAAAATAGAAGAACAATGGTCCCCAATCGTTCAGGCATCAACATGATGAAGAAGTGAACATTTGAGACAAATATTCTACTATGCCATCACCTCAAAACCTGAAATCATGGCGGCATTCAATTTGTCGCGCACCTGATGTATTCCCTCCGCGTCGTAAGGAACCATCGGCTGCTTGCCCCAGATCGGAGCGGGCCAGGCGGGATCGTTCGAGAACCGGACGATGTGATGCACGTGCAGTTGCGGCGTCACATTGCCCAGTGCGGCGACGTTCAGTTTTTCTCCGCTGAAAACCTGCATGATCCCGCCACCGAATACTCGCGACTCTTTCCAAAGCCGTTCATAATCCGGCACTTTCAGGTCGATCGTGTCCCGCACGTTCTCCCGTTCCGGAACCAGCACAAACCACGGATACGAACGGTCGTTGATCAACAGCACCAGGCACAAAGGAAACCGCCCAACAGGAATTCCGTCCCGTTTCAAATCTGGATGAAGTTCAAAGGTCATGAATATTTTCTTTTCGCCCCAATAAATACCGTTCTTTCGTAACAAATCGTTTAACCGGCAGGCGTACGCGACTGCGCCGTACATACGGCTCCAATTGTGCAACCAAAGGCAGAACGAATGCTCAATCATAAACTCCTTTAACCGTCAGCCGACAGGCGTACGCGACAGCATTACCCGTAGCGACCACGCCTACTGATACGTCGTCCACCCCGGCTCCAATCCGGCAAACGGTGCTACCCAATTCCAGTTCTGTCTCCGTTTACCTTCCTTGATCGGATTCTCGACCACATCGGCAATTGCATTTTCGATTGCGTGTTCACAATCCAAGTAAACTTTCCACTGATGTCGCGCCCACATTCCAGGCGGTCTGTTCCCGGGTTTGGCAAACTCGACAAGCGGATGTCGCGGGTCATCGACCAGTTGTCTTGTCGCCGCACCCTTCAACAAGTTTGCAACCTGTTCGATCCTGTAAGAGTGTCGTGCGATCACCAAATGCGTGTCTTCCGGTAAAATCGCGCAAGCCCAAATTGCATATCCACACTTTTTCGCCTGCTTGGCAAATCCGCTGGCGACCGAAAGTGCCTGAAGGCCTGTTAGCACGACTGGCGCGTAAAGCAAGGCGGCTTGCTTGGTTTCCCGCCGGGCCAACTCCTCGTCGGTCAATAGTTCGAGTGCCCGGGGATGCGCGAGGCGGGTTGATTTGCCAAAACGGACAATCTCCCAACTCGCAACAAAATCAGACCATGATCCACGCGGGTCGTTGGGAAACCAGAATCCGTAGCACGGGAGAATCACATGGTAACCATGGACCATGAGTGAACTGCCTTGAAATACGACAATTGCCCTGGAAACCTGAACTGGGGAGGCGTTCCACAACGAGCTGGTCAATTATAACATGGGCGAACGCGTACGCCTGTCGGCTGACGGTTAAACGACTTGTGTTCGGCTTGATTGAGTGAAACTCCAGTTCCCCTAAAAAAACATGACTTCCGGTTGCCCATTAATCCAAACCGCGTTTTTGCTCGGCTCTCTTTTCTTGCTGATCGAACCGGGCAGTTCAGCAGACGCTCAGGAATCAATTTCTGAAATCGGTGAGATAGCCAAAGAACCGGCCGAAGCGACAACAACCGCGTGGGGAAACGTCTATTCGGATACCGATTCGGGAATCCTTCGTTTGACGATTGACGAACCCGCGAATTCGATTGCCTTGCCGACACCCCTGCCCAATATCACCAGGACAACCTTGGGATCTCGCGAATGGCCTGGCGAACTGTTGGAATTTTCGTTCAATCAGGATGCGACGGAAATCAAACTGCAACTTGCAAACGCCGTGGCTGATTTGCCGGTAAATGCAATTCTCGAAACGGCAGAAGAGTCGCGCCAGTTTCCTGATGGGCGAATCGTATTGAGTGCACTGGATGCCACGGTCGAGGGAGCGAATGCGAAACTGGAATCTCATCCCGGCAATCACCGCATTGGGTTTTGGTCCAACGCCGATGATTTCGTTCACTGGAATTACAAAGCCACTCGTCCGGGAAAGTACAAGTTGTTTCTGGCGTATTCGGTCGCCGGCGAACGGGACTCGGAAGCGTCGGACATCGAGATTGCTGTCGGCGAAACTGTTTTGCTTCACACTCTTGCGGGCACTGGCAGTTGGTATAACTATCGGTCCATCGAAATCGGCGAAATTTGTTTGACTGAACCAGCTGAACATTTGGTCGTTGTCAAATGCACGAACAAACGCGGCGGCGCGGTAATGAATTTTAAGGCGCTGACGCTGGTGCCAGCTTGCGAAGGAACACCGCCGCGTCAGGCCGATGATGGAACGATCCTGTTGCACGCCGCCGACGTGACAATCCACGGCACTCTGCTGCAATGGGAACCCAGTGAGAAAAAAAGAACCATCGGTTACTGGGCCAACGTCGATGATTCAGCGTCCTGGGATTTTTCAGTGACCGAAGCCGGGAAGTTCGACGTCGAAATCCTGCAGGGATGTGGCGAAGGCAAGGGAGGCAGTACGACCGAGTTCGCCATCT
>JAYVKA010000440.1:0-2370 GCA_043768885.1 Planctomycetota bacterium | reverse complement strand
ACTTACGGCGACTGGTCCAGGCGATACGGCAAGAGCTTTCGGGTTAAAGCCTTGAACGGAACCGTGCTTGCCACAAGCAACACCGAAAATATCCGGCGCATTCTTGCCGCCAGACATGACGAAGTTTCCCAGTTCGCAATCGGAACGATCAGTCCATTGATCGGCGAACACTCGGTGTTGATCGTTGCTGGCGAGCGGCACAAACGCGCGCGCAGTCTGCTGGCTCCTCCGTTTCGGGGCGAAGCATTACGAAACAGCATGCAAACCATGCAAGCCATTGCGGACCGGGTAGCCGCGAACTGGAAACCTGGCAGTTCGATTCGTGTCATGGATACCAGTCTGGAATATTCGCTGGACGTGATCATCGAAGTCGTCTTCGGTGTGCAGGATCCTGACAGGGTTCAACAGTTCAAATCGGCGATCAAGAGTTACGTGGGAGGCTTTCGCCCGATTTTTGCGTTTACCAAACTTTTTCAGAAACGCTGGGTCCCTGCTTGGAACCGTTTCCTGAAAGAAAGAGAGCGGTTTGACGCGTTGCTCGATTTGCAGATCGCTGGCCAGCGCGAGCGCCAACACGAGGGATTCAACATCATTTCGATGCTGTTGAAATCCCGGGACGAAGACGGCAACCCGCTTGGCGAAAGTGAACTGCGGGATCATTTGATCACGTTGTTGTTCGCCGGGCATGAGACGACCCAGATTGCAATTGCCTGGGCCATGTCCTGGCTACATCGGAATCCGCCGATTCTGAAACGGTTTCGCGAGGAACTGAATTCGACTGACAGCCTGGAAGAGATGTTGTCGTCTGATTTGCTGGATGGCATTTGCCATGAAGCTTTGCGGCTGAATCCAATCGTCGCGGATTTTCTGAGAGTTTTTCAAAAGCCAATTGAACTGGAGGAAATCACGCTGCCCGCCGGTTCCAGCGCTGCGATACTGTCCTGTGTTGTCCATCAGGACCCCGACATTTATCCGGAGCCTGAAAAGTTCAACCCCGACCGCTGGCTGACTCACCCTGCCCGTCCCAACGAATTCCTCGCTTTTGGTGGCGGCATCCGTCGCTGTATCGGCGCGACGATGGCGCTGATGGAAATGAAAATTGCCCTGGTGACCTGGCTCCGCCGCTTCGAGTTCGCTCTTCCTCCCAACGCTCCGCCCATCGAACCGGTTCATCGCAGAAACCTGACCATGGCCCCAAAGTCAGGCATTGAGTTAATGGTGATCAAAGAGATTTCCTAACCTTCTTCCATCTGCGCAGGTTTCGTGGTGGCGTCACTTTGCTGGTGAACCTCTTTGCCTGTGCAACGATTATTCGCGCGAAAACAGGCTAATTCGCGGTTTCGGTTCTGAACGTCAAAGACCACGAACTCTATCTCTTGCAGCGTATGGAACCGTTGGAAGTGCTGGAAGCGCTGAATGCGCTGAAATCGCCACGAGCCGGGAAAGCGCCCGCCGGAACAGGAAACGGAAAATAGGTTCCATCACGGTTTTGCATGGAAGGGCGACGAGTCCTCGGCCACGATGAAAAGTAGCCCTGTTTTTGAATTCTGCGATTGCATTGCGAGCAACAGAATACTCTTTGTTCTGGTTTGCTGTCGGTGGATATTGAATTCGTTGTCTCTGGCAAAATTGTTCTGCGTCAGTTTGCTCCAGAGCCGGACGGAACCCAATTCCCGGGCCTCTTGGGTAAGTGGAATCCGGCACGCATTCTCATTTGGATTGTCTGCGAGTCGGAATTGGCGAGCTCTGCCCCTACCGCAGTGATCCGGGTAAACTGTCAGAGTCGGAATCAACACCCAATCGCTTTTTTTCATGGCGGATTCACTCGAACTAGAGAGAAAAATGATTCAGCCTTTGACGATTGGTCGCGTTTGTTTGCCGTGCTTGTTTTTTTTGGCGATCGGAGTTTGCCAGGCAATTGCACAGCCCCTCAAAGTCTCTGCCTGGCAAGCGGAAACTGAAGCCCGTCTGAAGGCGATCTACGAATCAGGCGAGTTTCGCCCACAGGCGTTTCAGACGGACTGGCTTCCCGACAGCTCAGGTTACACGGTACAGAAACGTGACCCGACTTCGGACCAGATGAACCGAACCAGTCATGACGTTCGTACCGGCCAGCAAATCGAGTTGAAGCCGGAGAACGAGGAACGGTCCGGACGTCGCTCGCTGTTTTCTCCAGACGGAAAGCGTGTGCTGGAGTTTCAGGATCGGGATCTGTTCGTACGCGACCTGGAAAGCCGGAAACGGACTCAATTGACAAAACGACCGCGTGAAGTCGACATCCAGTATCGAAATCCGTCCTGGAGCCCCGACGGGAGCCACATCGTATTTGTTGAGTCTGATGCTTCCGACGTCCGACAGAGAGCCGTGCTG
>JAYVKA010000439.1:0-8424 GCA_043768885.1 Planctomycetota bacterium | reverse complement strand
CAAGGCATCTTCCTGACGCCTTTTTTCTCCCTGCACCAGCAACTGGCCCAGCAAATAGTTGTTCGCCGCCGGTTTGATTGTGATGTCCACGGCGTAGGCAATTTGGTCGTTGTCTTCGGTTCCAACCGGGAACGGACTGTCAACAACCACCGATCCATCAATTTCCAAACCCCGGCAAATCTGTTCCCTGATAATCTGCTCCCGATCAATCGTTCTCAGCAAGCCAATGCGAAACATCGCCTGCTTCATGAAATCATTTCGCAGATTTGGCACGAGCATGTGCATCGTTGGCACAGTGTAAGAGCGAACTTCAATCCCCGGCGTTTCCTTCAGGCGTTTCAGTTCGCCGGGAGGAATCCGGTCGACAACATCCACGACTCCCCGAATCAGGGCTTCGACTGCCGTGGAAGGATCTCCGTAACTCCATTCGACAATTTCCGGATACTGTTGGCCGGGTAATTGGGTGTACCGGTCGTTGATCCGGAACAGGGATCGATCGCTGTTTTGATCAGCGATTACATACGGACCGTTCTTGTCTGGCTCGCGACCTGGCGCTACATAAGGCAGTTGCAGCAACGCTTCGGGGCGAACGAAAGGAACTCGCAGGCGAATCTCAACCGTTTTGTCATCCGGAACGCTTATTCGATCCACGATCCGGGCCCAGGGGACGTGGTATCCAGGCACGGAAGGATCGGCGTGGGCCAATAACAACGCGGCCAATTCATGTGGCGTCAAAGGTGGCACACCAAATACGGCTTCTGCTGATCCGGCTTCGTCCAACACAAAGTGGTAGATCAATCCCAATTCGTCCATCTGAATGAACTTGCCATTGGGAAACAGATAGCGACCACCTTCATCCGTGAATCCGGAAAGTTCCATCAACCGTCGCTGGGTCAAACGACCAACCCGTCTCGAGGCCCAATCGTCGATTCGTTGCGGGTCCGGATTCATCGCCGGCTGGCTAACTCCAACAAACAACATTGGAAACGCCGCAATCGTATCGTCCATCAACTGCTGGCAAGTTGCGTCATCAGGCGAAACCTGAATCGCCTTGCCTGCCAGGACCCGTGCCATCAAAAAATCTTTGGCCGATCTGGCGGACAATGAATCAGCCTGGAATTTTTCCGTAATGGCAACCATCTTTTTGGACCATGGTTCCACCAATGGACTGGATGCATCGCCCGGATATTTTACTGCAACGGATTGAATCAATCCGCGCATTTCGCTCCAGTACTCTTTGCTTTCCAGGTTGATCAATACCCGATCGTAACAATCGAGAATCAGATCCAGAGATGTCAGAGAAATTCCTTCAATGGAAAAACGGGGGTCTCGCTCGTATACGTCTTCGAACATGGACAGGGCCAGTCCATATTCACCGGTCTCGTAATTCTTTTTGGCATCCAGAAACAGGACGTTGGTGATTCTGGCAGTCAGTTCCGGACTCGAGCCCGCATGATCGTTGACATGCAACAGATTGCGGAAAGCCCGTGAATAGTTTTCGCTTTTTAACAGTTCTTCGGCTTCGTCCATCAAAAGCTGGTTGAACGTCTTGAAATCGACCACGTTTTCAAACGGGACTTCCAGCTCAATCCCCGACTCATCGGCCAGCTCAAACACCAGCACATCCCGTTCGGGAAAGGGTTTTGACGGCGGCCTTAAAAGCGGGAGAATGTCCAGCGTTTCATTTCGATTGAACGCATCCAGAATGATTCGGTCAAACGGCACGCGATCCACCAGATCGACTTCGTCAGCCTTTTGAACGGCTTTTTCCGGTTCGGTTTGTACGCATGCCACGACGGGCATGACCGCAAAGGCGACTGCCACCAAACACAAGGTGCGCATCATCCACAAACAGCCGCGCAATCGCGAGGCCCGATGGAACTTCATGGCGAATGAGTAATTCTTCAAGAGCCCGCTCCATCCACAATCAAAAGGGAACCATCGACCGCGGTGAAAATCATTTGGTCACCGCGTATCACCGGTTCATGCGTAATCGGCTGGCCAAGTTCCACCGTTCGGACGATGTCTCCGTTCGGGCCAATATCCTGTACAGTTCCTTTTTCAAAACAAAGCCGGATCGAGCCGTTCGCCGCCATGACCGCAGAGGCGAGCCGGTTTCCCGAAGTTTTAATGGACCAGGATTTTTGCAAAGCCGTTCCGGTCGCTGTCAAATTTTCGTCGTCGGTAGCAACCAGAATTGTGTCGCCGACCAGAATTGGATCCTGCGTTGTCATTCCGGCCATTTCCATGTCGCCGGCCTGAGCCATTCTCTCGCCGGAAACATCCACTTTGATCAACCGGAAACCTTTGGGAGTCTCGGCAACGAAAAGAACCGAGTCACCGATCGACGAAATCGAGGAGCGAATCGTTCCGTCGATTTCCAACTCAGAAACCTGGCGAATCGCGTCGCGGCTGGAAACGTCCAGCAGCATCAGGCGATTTTCCCCGTTACCAATCACAATCCTCGACTCGCCGATTTTTGCCGGCCGGTTCCACGTCACAGTCTGGCCAGGAGCAAGTGCCTGGGGAGAGAGGGGCGAACCCGCGTATTGCCCCGTCTTCGGATCGATTCTGAGGATCAATCCGCTGGACGAGGGGACAATCAGATCATTGCCAATCGCGACAGGATCACATGCCGGGAGATGCGCCGGTTCCTGTAGCGACTTCAATCCCACCGAGTTGGCATCGGATGGCGAATAGAGCACATACCGGAAACCGGACGGTCCTATCCAGGCCGCGCTGCCGTCTTCGAAAACAAATTGCCGGTTGAACAAATACGATTCGTCAATGTCGCTGGACTTTGCCATCTCCGTAGCCGATCCTTTTTCAAACGCGTCGGCATCGATTCGCAACAGGTTGCCTTGCGAAGTCAAAACCGCAAGATCCTGACCCATAGGGAACGGCTTTCCCGCAGTCGGTCCGCCAAAATCGGTTCGCCATTTTTCCTTGAGATTCAAGGCATCAACAGCCGAAAATCCGACAAGGCCGGAACCGTTTCGACGTCGCAAATGAAACAACACGTCGTCTTTTTCACGTAACGGACCGAGGAAAACGTCTGCCGGATTGCCGTTTTCAACCTGTTCCAACTGCTCCGTTGCACGCTGGATTTTATAACGACGAACGCCATTGCCGGCGATCCAAAGACTGCTGCCACCTGCCAGCGACCAGTTTTTGATCCCCCGGCCAACCTCAAAATTATCTTCCACCGCTGTCCGGATCGGATTCTCGGGATCGGCAGGATTGATGTCGAGCACGGAGATGTTTCCACGATCTGATGTGAATACCATCAATCGTCCCAACCGGCTGGGTTCAATGCTGACCGGACCCGACTTGGCAACCCGCACGAGCTGGATTCGGCTCCAGATCCCTTCGTCGTTCTTGCGTATCACCCACAAATCGCAATAGTCGTTGCCACTGACGGCAACCAAAACATGTCCGGACCAAACCAGAGGAGCGATTCGAACCGATCCGGGAAAGTGCCCGATGTAAAATGCGCTCGTGCATTTCATGTCATCACTGGACAGAATGTAAAGATTGGAATCATCTCCGACGACATACAATTCCGGTGCCTGGTCGGCAACTTCACAGGGCACCGAAACGCCTTTCGGCAACTGGGCAGCGGCAATTGTTTCACCCGTCGCCAGGTTCAATTTGATGATGATGCCCGTGCGGGTAACAACGTACGCAGCATCCACAGCGATTTTGGGAGAAAGAAATGTCTGGCCAATTGTCGTCGACCAAATCACGTTGCCGGTCATTGCATCGACACTCGTGATGGCATTTTTTTCTTCGTCACAGACGACGAGCGACTTGCGTTCTCCGTCGCTCCACTGTGGCTGTATGGTTGTTTGTAGTCCGACAAAGTGTCGCCATAACAGTTTGCCATTTCCGGAATCGACACCGTAAACCGAACCCTCGGCCAAGACAGGCAATACTTCGCTGACCATCGCCTCCATCGTCGCACCGACAGTCGAGCCCGTCAGGATTTGCTTGCTGACCGGCGAAGGCGGGACTGTTTTTGCCACAACCAATTCGACATTTGAGGGCTTTACCAATTCGATTTCACGAGTGCTCACTTTGGCCATCAATTCGCGAAGCTCGGCACGTGCGCCGAGGTCCGGATGAATACGGACCAGTCGTGTAAACTCCGCGAACGCATCATCCGTCTTGCCTTCTCCGGTCAAACGCTCAATCGAAGACTTGCTGGTGACGTACTCTTCTTCTTTCTTGATGATTCCCTGGGCAGTCAGAATGTCGTTGTTGATGGAACCAATCAGCTGGGAAATTCGCTGGGAATTTTTCATCGTCGTCGTCAGATAGGTTGGTGGGTCCAACAATTCCTTTTTGGCCGCCAGCGCCGCTTCCAGTTTGGTCGCCACGTCATTCACCGCCAAATTGGCCTGCAAGGGAGCCTGCGAATACCATTTGACGATAACGGGCAGCATCACACCGAGATCCGGTCGAAGCTCTTCCATCGCTTCATTCTCGGCAACTGGCGGCAAATGGATCTTGGCCACATTGAACGCGGTTTCAAAACTGTTTTGGCTGTAGGGCAAACGAATCAGTGCGTTGACCCCACGCACTTCGGCCAGCGGTGCCTTGTCGTGATTCGGAAACTTTTTGACGAAATCCTGAAAAAGCTCGGCAGCCTTGCCGTAAGCGAGTTCGCGAAAACTGGTTTCCGCCTGATCATACAACTTGTCGGCATCAACCCGCATTACGCCAAGCCAAAGAACGAACGCGCCAATGATCAACGCAGCCAGTCCACCGAACCCTGTCCATAACCAGCGGGTATTCCACTGGTCGGAGGAATCGAGTTTGCCGGCAAAAGTCTGACCACCTGTTCGACCTGCTTTCATCGATGACCCGGAAGTGAAACCGGAGTCTTCGAATCCTTCGTCGAAGACTTCCGCAGTGGGAGCCGGTTCCTTGTGGGATGGGCGCGAGCGTTTTGCAATCGGCTCGTTTTCAACAGCATCCAAATCGAGTTGCCGGGTTTCGCGGCCAGCACTGCGAGGGGGAGCCTTCGGCTTTTCGATCTCGCCCATATCAGCGTCGTCGACCAGTTCCGCCGCCTTGGCGACGGGAGCCTTTTTTTCCATTGGTGCCGCCGAAAGATCACCGACCAGGTTGGTCAGGTCATCGGTGTCGTAGTCTTTTTTGGCTGCTGCCGGTAATTCGAACTGGTCATCCTGAACGAGCGCCGGAACCAGAGGCTTTCCGGCCAGCAGGTCGCTCCCCTGCTCTTCGGTGATAAGTCCTTTTTGCAGCAAGTACCGCACAATTGCTTTTGGCTTGACATTCTTGTTCGGGCTGTCAATTTCCTTACGCAGCTTTTCCAAAGTCATTTCATCGAGAATTCTTGCGTTAACAAGATTTGCAAGCAGTTCGCTGGCTGACATCAGGCGTCCTCAAATAAACCGGAGAAAACTCCCCGGTGAAAAAAAACAAATTGATTATTGTTTGCGAAATGATTTTGCGACAGAACTTCCATCGCCAAAGGACCGTGTTCCTGTCTCCATTATTCGTTTCCGGCCAAACCGGCAGTCACAAGCTGGTGCAAAAACATCAATAGTCTTCCTCGGTGGTACGACTCTTGATTTCGGTCATCTTCGCAGCCAATCCAGCATCCCAAACGGCAACAAATTTGGAGTGCAGTGAATCCACGTGCGCTGTGATCAACAGCTTTTCAATGTTGTAATCGGTATTGGCATTCCGGATCAAAGCCCGCATTTCGGTTTCGCTGGGAGCTTCGACTTCCTCTTCGCCGCGATTGGTTACAAAAAACGAGTTGTTCTGGTCAATGATGACTTCGCAGTAATCCAGATGCTCTTCTTCGTCCTTTTCGACAACATTTTCGCTGGGTTGTTCGGTGTCCGGCGGCGGTTGGTCGAGCGCTCTCATCAACGAGAAGGATGCCGTGATCATGAAAAAGATCAGCAGCAAGAAAGTCACATCCACCATCGGCGTCATGTCCATGTCGCCATCGCTGCGGAAACCTCCCTCGGCGAAGTCCACGTTGTCTTCATTGCCGCCGTCGTCATCGCCACCTTCTTCGAGGCCCTTCCAGCCTGCATGGGGCAGGCTTGGATCATTCACAACCGTGCGTCGAACAACCTCTTCTTCGCGACTGGGGCGAACTTCCACGTCCGTTTTTTTGGAAACTTTTCCTGTGGGACGCCCGAGCCCGAAATCGGATTCCGGCCTGTTTTCGTTCGATTTTTTGTTTTTCTTCGACATCCAAAATCACCGGCTGAATTTTTTCACCATGCTCTACCGCGAATCCCTACTGCGATTCTTCAACCCCAATAAACAGCTTGCGGTCTTTCGCCATCTCGCCACTGACCGCACCGCGTTTGACCATTTCCACGATTCCAGTCCGAACGTCACCCGACGCCTTGACCAGAATTCCCTCGACCGTCGGCCGTCGGGACAATTCTTCATCAACGTACTGGCGGATCGCTTCCTCCATTACTGTTGGTTCTGCGTCCGGTAAAAGATCCTTTTCGTCGGTCGAACGACCCTTGAAGATTTTGGCGGAATCCGGCGTGTCGCCCTTCATCACGATCAGGACAACGCAGTTTTTCTCGGACACCGTAAGCCCGAACCGGGCATCGGGTACGGCTACTGCGGCCGACGGGTCCATTTTCGACGCAACCACAAAAAACGAAAGAAGCAGGAACGTGATATCGATCATGGGTGTAATGTCCAACTCGACATCTTCTACGGCACGTTTGCGGGGTTGAAAAGGTTGCTCAATTTCACTGGGCTTGGACATGTCTGGGTTCCAGGAGATTCAGGTCATTCGAATTACTTGACCGGAAAACGGATCATTGCGTTCTTGAACATCTCGAGGAACTGGTTCACGCCGTACGCAACCATGTCTTCCATTTTCCGAATTTGAATGTTGATATAGGAAGTACAAATCGTCAGCGGAATGGCGATCGCAAGACCAATCGCAGTCGTGATCAGCGCGAACATGATGTCTCCGGCGAGAACGTCCGGTTCGACGGTCTTGGACGCCGACAATTTTGAAAACGCTGCCATCATCCCCATAACGGTTCCGAGCAGTCCCATCATCGGCGCCGACTTGATCATGCAGTTGACCCAGCTCAAGCGGAAATCGAGGTCTTGCAGCACATCCCGCTGAAAACGGTCCAGCAACAACTGGCGAACTTTGCCAAAACCCAGCACTCGATTGTCGATGGCCAGGTTCGTCAGCTGGCAAAGCGCCCGCCGGTCTCCCGCGCACGTCTCGCCGGCAAGTTCGTATTGGCCTTGCATTAAGGGGTCCTCGACCGCCTCCAGAAATCCGCCCTGTTGTTCTTCGGATGCAAACTGTTTTTGGCGAACCCGGTTGAAAATCACAATTACGCAGTAGGCGCCCCAGCCCGCCTGCATCGCCATGAGCCCATAAACGATGTTGCCCAACAAAGTGAAGATTTGTTCCGCCATGGGGTGATTTGCTCCCTCGAATTAAGTTTTCAACGCCGCGGCAATTCGCGGCGAAATCATCATTTTTCAATAAACCGGGCGACCGGCAAACCTGCCCAATCGCCCCCAAAAATTGGCCCTGTATTATGGTCGGATTCAACCAAATATCGAGCCACCTGTCCGCAAGTTTTGTCTAAAAATCGAAATTCCCGTTCAGGTAGACCTGACTCACGATCTGGAACTCAAAATCGTCACCAGATTCGATCAGGCCAAACGTCGTTGAACGAATGTCTTCGAGTTTCCGTCCGGCTTCCTCGCAATGCTTAAGTTCAAGGTCGCGCAGAGTTTCTATTAGCTTGTCCGGATAAATTTGGCCAACCACGTATTTCCTTGTGTTCAAACCTGCCCGTCTTAACAACTTCAAGTCCCACTCCTTCAACTCCGGCAACCTGTGTGCAAACAACAAAGTTCCCTTGCCCCGCTCGGACTCCTTGTCCGAATGCGCAAATTTCTCTTCCGTCGATCCTGGATCAACCAGCCGAAGAACTTCGTTTTCCACTTCGTGAACTGCACAAACATGGATACCCAGCGTCCGAAGCATTCTGGAATAGGAGTCGAGATCAACCGTTGTCAGATTGACTTCCCAATGCATTCGGGGTTTGGAAGCACCAATCGGTTTGACTCCGGTTCCCGGCAACTTCGAAACACCGTAGCCCGGGCCTTTCCCATGCTGAATCCACGCCTGAATTGACGAGGCTTCGCTGCTCGCCAGAACCACTGCCTGAAGGCTTTCCACCAAACCCGAAGCTTCCAACTCCGGCAATTCCGCCGAATCGACAGCCATGACTTCGAGTGTCGAATCCACAGGCACATCGAGTTCCCCGTTCGTCAGCGTTGGATTGGGGTCTACGACAAAAGTTTGCCCGCGTTCGAATGTATCCAACCACAAACCAAACAAAACCAGTGTAAAAAAGCACAGCAAAAACAACG
>JAYVKA010000438.1:0-12138 GCA_043768885.1 Planctomycetota bacterium | reverse complement strand
CCTGTGTGAAGTCCAGTGAGTACGGCCAGCATGGTGAATCCCGTTACACTTCAGTTCCTCGCCTTGGCCGTGTTTCTCCTTGCGCCGGCGATCACGGGTGAAGCTGTGGTCCAAAACAGTGACAGGAGTAATCTGCTGGATGAAATCACAACGGAAGAGCTGATTCGATTGATGAAAGACGACACTTGCGTACTGGTCGATACGAGGGATTCCAACGCTTTCAACGGTTGGCGACTGGATGGCGTTGCCCGGGGTGGCCATATACCTGGTGCCATCAATTTTTCGGCCGCTTGGTTGGATATAAAGGTTGCCGACAGGGACGAAACATTTCAAGCCACGCTGAAAGAAAAAGGAATCACCGGCGAAAAACGGATCGTGTTGTATGATTCAGACGATCGGGACCGTGAAAAAATTGCATTCTTTCTCCAAAGCCAGGGCATAACCGGGATTTCATCTTACGACTTGAGGCTGTGGATCAACGATCAGAAGTTGCAGTTGGAGAAATACCCAAACTTTCAGTTCCTGGTTCCACCGCAAATCGCCAATCAATTGATAAACGGCCAAAGACCGGAGACGTTTGAAAAGGCGACTACCGTCAAATTTGCCGAAGTCAGCTGGGGGGACGAATCAAAATCGTATGACCTTGGTCATATTCCGGGCAGTTTTCACATCAACACCGATTCTGTTGAGCCGCCGCCGAAATGGATGTTGGCCAGTGATGAAGAACTTGCCAGGTTTGCCCTTGCCCACGGATTCGTTCATACCGACACAGTGATCCTCTGTGGTGAAGACCAGATGGCAGCTTTTCGGGTTGCCGTAATCCTGCGATACATTGGCGTCCAGGACGTGCGAGTTTTGAATGGAGGACTGGCGGCCTGGAAAGCGGCTGGAATGAAACTTGAAACCGATCGGCGTGAACCAGTTCCGTCGATCGAATTCGGTGCAGCGATTCCGGCGAGGCCCGAGTTGATCGACACGTATCGCGAAGTCCTGGAGGGGCTAAAAAATCGTGAACGGTTCACGCTGGTTGACAACCGGACCTGGGAAGAACACATCGGCGAGATTTCCGGTTATTCGTACCATTTCAAAAAAGGACGCGTGCCTGGAGCAAGATTTGGCCACTCCGGAAAAACCGGAGCTTCATCACTCGGATATTACCGCAATGTCGACGGCACATTGCGGAGTGCTGATGAACTTCAGTCTCTTTGGCAACAATCCGGAATCAACACCAACACTCATTTGTAATTCATGTGTGGCAGCGGATGGCGGGCGGCGGAAGTTCTGACTTACGCCCATGTGATTGGAATTGGGGACGCGGCGATTTATAGCGACGGCTGGATCGGATGGAGCAACAACCCCGACAACCTGATTGAATCTGGAAAGCCTTCACACGTCCCGCTGGAAGACAGGGAATGAACAGTGTTCAGCCGCTACACGGCGAGCATTCCGATTTTCGGGCAACCCAGCCAATGACTTGCGCTGAAATTGAGTCCCTGTTCTGGTTGTTGACGATTTGATTGACAGCTGATTCCGGAACACTACCAGGCTCCCCTCCCGACGTTTGCGGCTCGACGCCCATTTCCAGGAGCGGCTGGCCGGATTTGGTTGTTTTGTTAATGCTGAATTGAAGCACTCTCATGGCCCCCGGTTTTGTCCGGGAACTACTGCTTCAGGAAAATCGGTCCGCCTATCGCTAGAGTCGCGCTTTGGACGCCAGTAGTTCCGGCGTCGGCAACTTCGGATTCCAGGCCAGGCCAAGTACTCTCATGCATTGTATGACCTACCAGCTAAAATCCAGTTGCCACACGTCTGGTCCTTCGGCTGGTGGCAAGTGCATTTATGGTTCAAGAAACATTCAGTGAGGTCGTTTGCCGGGCTAAAACCCGACCGACCATTTTGGCGTGGTCCGGTTGGTGTTCGGTGATTTGATTGACCATTTCGGTGGCTGCAGATTCCCGCACGCTGATCAACAATCCACCCGACGTTTGTGGATCGAAAATCAGTTCCAGCAACGCCGTATCGGTCGTTGCATCGATTCCGAGCATGGACCGGCTGAATTCACGATTGGTTTTGTTTGCGCGAGTCACGAAACCGAGTTTTGCCAGTTCCAGCGCCCCCGCCAAAACCGACAACTTCCCCAATTGAATT
The DNA here is from genome assembly GCA_043768885.1 of Planctomycetota bacterium. Lineage (GTDB taxonomy): Bacteria > Planctomycetota > Planctomycetia > Pirellulales > Pirellulaceae > BJ22. Next base: position 9,990 of record JAYVKA010000438.1, on the reverse strand, counting down.
TCGAGCGTCACGTTGCTGGCGTTTGCCATTTCGCAGGCGTGCACGGCCAAGCCGAAACCGGTGATATCCGTCGACGCGTTGGCTTTGCATCGTTTTGCGGCTTCACTGGCCGTTCGATTCAAACAGGCCATGCCGGTGATCGCTTCCGCAGCGATTTCAGCCGGGCATTTTTGCTTTTTCATGGCTGTTGTAATGAAGCCTGTCCCGAGTTTCTTTGTCAACACCAACACGTCATCGACTTGAGCGTTGCTGTTGGTTATCAACTGCGTTCGGGAAACAACTCCGGTTGCCGATAATCCGTATTTTATTTCGGGATCGCGAATGGAATGGCCCCCGACGATGACTGCGCCCGCCTCGTGAACTTTGTCGGTGCCGCCGCGGAGTATTTCTGACAGGATTTCCAGTTCCAGTTTGTCATCCGGAAAGCAGACTATGTTGAGTGCCGTCAGGGCTGTGGCTCCCATCGCAAAAATGTCGCTCAGCGAATTGGCAGCGGCGATTTGGCCAAAAACGTACGGATCGTCGACCAGTGGTGCAAAGAAATCCAGCGATTGAACGATCAACAGGTTCGGCGCGATCTCAAACACGCCGGCATCACTGAAGCCTTCGGTGCCAACGATCAATCGTGGGTCCGATGATTTGGGAAGATTTCGCACAACCTGTGCGATTGCCTCGGGAGGCAACTTGCCCGCTCATCCGGCACACGAAGCGTAATCCGTCAGCCGTTTCTTTCTGCCAAAAGCCACACTCATCCCCTTTCCTGCCGTGTTGCAATTCCCTGCACAAACTGGGACATCGTCCGCGATGTTTTTCCACGGGGAATCATCGCTTCGATCAACTGAAATCTTCCCCGGTGTTGAAATGCTGCCGACATCGCCCACGATGATCAGCGGACGGTGACCCGTCGCAGCCTGAATTCCCAGCCCGGCAGGAACCGCATAGCCCATCGACGCGTAGTAGCCCGGGGCGGCAAGTCCCGTGTCCGCGATGTCCATCGCCACAAACAGCGAGTCGCCCACATCGGCCACGATCCGGGTTTCGGGAAACTTGCGAACCCAGTCGTTCACCGCCGTCGCAATATCGTCTGGAACAATTGGCTGCGAATCGGCATTCAGTCCATAAGGATACTCAGGTGGCACCGTCCTGGTGACAAAACACGTTGGGCCAGGTGGTTGACTGGTCAAGCGACGGGTCATCGAGTCCACCAATGCGCCGAGCGGAATTTCCGGGTAGTTGTGATAGCCCATGCTGACGGCTCCGTCCTGGGCAACAATGCAACGCTTGAGATTCAGCTTTCTGCGGGATGTCCCAAGGTTCGTGTCCGAAAGGATAACGCCCAACAAAAAGAGTGTATCGGCGTCTTCGACCAGATCGGTCAATTGCAGATTGCCCGCGACTCCCATATAGGTGCCGCACAAAGAAATGCCGTGGCCAGCCAATAATCCCCGCCCCATAAAACTGGTGACAACCGGAATCGAAAGAAGGCGAGCGAGTTCTGCGACCTGTTTTTCAATTCCCAATCGCCGAATCTCGACACCGACCATCAGCACGGGTGAGTGCGCGCCAGAGATGATCTCCAGCAATTCATCGATACAGGCCTCCAGGGCTTGCTGGTCAAACGGTTTGTCCAAGTTGAGCGCAACAGGTTCACCGCAGGAAGTGGTTACACGATCGCGCGGCACTTCGATGTAGACCGGACGGGACTGGCGAATCCCTTCGGACAAAACTCTCGAGAGTTCGCCAGGTGGGTCCACAGTATCGTCCAATCGGGTCCATGCGCACGTGATCTCTTTGTAAATCTGAAGTTGCGAGTCGAGCTGTTTGGCCTGGTGATGCAACAACAGTTCGCCGGGCTGTTCACCGACTCCCGGACCGCCCGAAACAACGATCACGGGTACCCGTTCGGCATAGGCGGCCGCAACCGGATTGACCATGTTCAGTGCGCCAGCTCCATATGTCACTACTGCCGCAGACGGCCGACAGGACGATCGGGCTGCACCGTCAGCGGCAAAACCAATGGATGGCTCGTGCGAAAGTGTATACAGAGGCAAGATCGAGCTTTCTTCGATCACCTTGAACAACGGCAACACAAAGTCTCCGGGGATCCCAAACAATTCCCGAACTCCGGCCAGTTTCAGTGACTCGAGGACCAATCGTCCAATATTCACCGGATCGGTTATCCTTTGCCGGTCTTGATCAGGACTTTCTCCATTTCGGCGGAATCGAAGGCGACCATGGTCTCCGTTTTCACGTTGCCTTTGGCTGCCAGATCCAGGGTTATGGCAGCGGCGGTTTCGGCGTCCGGTGCGTCGAACAGAATGATGCCATCGTATCTCCCTTGTGTCCACAACAGAGACTCGATGTTGGCGCCAGAAGCCTTCGCCTGGGCCACAAATTTCTTCGCCCGACCCGGAGACTGTTTGAGTTTGGAAACTCCCTGGGTCGTAAACTTGATGAGCGTAACGAATCGCATTTTGACTCTCCCAAATAAAAGAATATCGTGTTGAACTGATCAAGAATTGAGACACGGAGCAAAGTAACAGGGCGGTCCACCGCAGTGATTCCCGATGAAACAGTTTTTTGCCTTTTGGTGGAGACCACCGGGTTACTTTGAAACCCGCTCAGTGATTATCGGAGCCTGGATTCCAGTTCGATCGCACGGGGAAACAGGATGCTGTTTTCCTTGTGAATATGCCGATGCAGGTCCTGCTCCAAATTCTCAAGCGCTTCCAGCATGACTCGCCAAGTCGTGCATGCTTCAGCTGGCGGCGTGAAGTCGTTCGTCAAATCGCGCAACCTTTGCAATGCATTTCCCACTTCGTCATGTTCGTGTTCCATCATGCCGATCGGGTTCGCGACACTTCCGAAGGGGAGGTCGCCCACCGCCTGCCAGGTTTCCATCGCCTCGACGGCCGGGAACAGAATCCTCTCTTCCTTCGCCATGTGGGATTCCAGTTCGCCCCGCATCAATTCAAAGGTGGACAGGACTTTGGCGAATTCGGGATGTTTGTCACCGTGGACTCTGTTGACTTTGGCGATCAACGCAGAAATTCTGGGCAACTCCGTTTGCAGAAAGCCATGATGTGTTCCCACGATGTGCTGGACGAGTTCCGTAAGGGAGGCTCTGGTCCAGTCCGATTCGTTTGTGGGATTTTTCTTGTTGATTACTTGCCGGATCTCGTCAATTACTGCTGCGGCATCGACTTTTTTGCGAGTGCAGGCATCGGCAAGAGTCGTCGCCCCCTGACAGCAGTAGTCCATTTTATGTTTTTCGAAGATGCGGGCAACGTCGGGTTGTTCGGCCACGATTTTTCCCACGCTGGTGGTTTCGAGTTCGACGGTAGTCATGATTGAGCTTTCGAAAAAATAGTGTGATGGTAAACCGGCCAGGTTGACCGGAGGATTGTACGATGGACATCTTTGTCCGTCGTGATTATTGCGTCGTGATTATTGAGGACGGACAAGGATGTCCATCCTACGCCCGTCATGTTGTGCCCGATTTGATGGAAACCAGGTCTGGGCCGCCGCACTCGTAGGGGTCTTCCGGTTCGGCGACAATGCCAACCGAATTCGCCGGAGCCGGATCTACTATCCAGGCGTGCCAGGCAATCAGCGAGGGCCATGCTTGATCAAGCAATTTCGCAGCTTCGACAAACAGCGGGTAAGTAGTTGTCTGCCGAAGTTGTTCACAGAACACTCCCAACCAGTCGTTCAGGTGATTTCTGGTGAAATCAGCGAGTGCCGATTCGGTCGTCTTCAACTGCTCGCGAGTTTCGGCTCGCGCCGCCATCACCAGCAGCATGGCGCAGAATTCCAGTTCAACCAGCAAATGATCAGGTCGTTCTCCCGTTTGTTCGACGTGCGCCCAACCGAACGCCCGATAGAATCCGCAGACGTCGCCAATGATTGCGCCTTTGTCTCGACGGATATAAGCAGCTTCGTTGATCGGACACCGGATCGGACCATCGAACAGCAGGCGGTAGCAGCCCGACCATTGATCAGGAATCGCTGTTCGGGCCAGTTTGACGGCATCGTTCAATTGATCAGCCAGGTTCCTTTTTCCCGCAAGGCCGGTAGCATTGACCAGCATCTTCAGGTTGGACTTCCTGAGATTGCCAAGGGAATGGCGGATTTTTTCTGGTGGGCGAAACAGGTCCGCAATCAACAGAAGCAAATCGGCCTGGGCGAGGAGTTGAATGGGGCGTTTCATTTTTCTATCCTCATTGGAATCCAGTTGGTAATGTGTTTCTTGCCACCACGGTTTTGGGCGGATCCGTCCCAGACCGCCAGCGCCAGCATTTGCTGTTCCGGATTATCGATAAACCGCTTGATCAGAGGATCGACAGAATCGTTTGGTCGCTCGAACACGACGTACCATCGGCCTTCCTTCCAAGCCCCTTTGGCCGATACCGGTGATTCCGGAAGGGGAGTCGAACTGCCAAATCCTTCCGCGTGGATCTCTTGCACCGGTTTTGTCCGGTGGGGATTGGACATCGTGTTTCCCGCTGCCATCCCCGTCATGAACTGACGAGCATTCGGGTCTTCAAACGCGGTGGCTACCGGTTGCGGCCCGGTTCCTTTGGCGAACCAGTACAAGTCGTACCACGAGTTCGGGTAGACCTGCATCACATCCTGAAAACCTTCATCGATGTCTTTTTGCCAAAGCGCTTTCCAGTACATCATCGCAACTGGCATGTCCGGACCACCCATTGTGTAAGGCGCGCCGTCTTTCAGCGGAAACTGAATGGCGACGGCATCGGAAAACTCGGCGACGTTACTCTTGTAGGAAGGTTCCGCCTGGGCCCATGACAATCGCCAAACAAACCGCCCGCTGTCGTGTACAGCCTGTACATCAACATGCGATACTGTCAGCGAATCCAGAATGGGCTCGGCCGTCATTTGCATTTCGACCGGAATGGAAAATGTCGCAACGGAATCCCAGGCTGAATCGAGAGGGTCTTCGATCGCGGGTGCCGATTGCATTCGAATCACTGCAACCGTCGGCATTGGGGCAGACACTCCAGCAGCAGAACCCACAGTTCCCACAGCATTGGACGCCACGCCGGGTATGGCCGCAGCAACACCTTCCCCGGGATCCGGAATCACGACGACGACTGGTCGCCGAGTTGCGACAAAAATCACGACGATCATCGTGATGGCCACGACGAACAGCGCTCCCACAAACAGGACAATCATCCGGGAATTGTTTTGCTCAGTCATTTTAGTGGCTCACATTGGAAGCTTGTGTTTTTCCCTGGTGCTGCACGGGCCGGTGGTCCGGCGACATTTTTCAACCAGTTGCTAAACGGTGTTATGCCGATAGACACCGTGTTCCTCGTCCAAATGGCTGCGGAAATAAGTAGGCTCGGTAAACGGAACGCGGGCACATTCGACATCATCAACATCCCAGCCCACAGCTTCATCGCCTTCGACAGCGAAGCGGGTGATGATGCGTGGGCTGGCTCCAAACAACAGCAAAGCGCCGAGGAGCTGTTTGTCATTTTTCAAATTGCGATAGATCTCCTTGGTCTCCTCGACTCCCGGTCCAAAAATCATTTCCAGGAACGGGTCGGGAACGTGGACGGGCGGAATGTAAAACACATTCGGTCCGGTGCCGAACTGTGGGTAGCTTGGCAGGGCAAGTTTTCGAATCTTTACGATGTAGTCGAGCGGGTTGTCTTCGCGAGGCGGGCCTTCGGTCGTCAGGAAACCATGCATGCGAATTTTTCCGATGCACGACTCAACGCACAAAGCGACGTTGCCCTGTTCGACGCGCGGGAAACAGCCGATGCATTTTTCACTTGCCCGATTGATGACGTTGAAAAACACCTTCTTGTAGGGGCAAGCTTCGATACAGTGCTGATAGCCCCGGCAACGTTCCTGATCGACCAGAACGATCCCGTCTTCCGGCCGCTTGTAAATCGCTTTTCTTGGACAGGCGGCCACGCAGGCTGGATGATCGCAGTGGTTGCAGATACGGGCCAGATAAAACAGCCATCCTTCGTGGGTGCCGTCAAAATGCGACCCCTGATCGATCATTTTTGAAAGGTCGTCTTCTCCCAGATTGGGTGAGGAGTAGTCGCGTTGTTCGGGAAGGTGACCGAGCGGAGGTTTCCCCTCGCCGTTCTTCTCAAAAATGGTTGGGCTGTTCAGGGTGTAAAGCTTATTCTCCCCCTTCCACTCGCAGCCGCCGCATTTTTCCATCAGCTTGCTGTCCCAGGCGTGGGGATAACCGCCGTAGGGTTTGGTTTCAACATTGTTCCAAAAGATGGTTTCTTCGCCCTTGCCACTGGTCCATGCAGTCTTGCAGGCGACAGTGCAAGTCTGGCATTCGATGCATTTGTTGGTGTCAAACACATAGGCCACCTGCCGCTTGGGTGGCGGGGCGTCGTATGGATATTCCTGCTCCCGTCCGATTTGCCAGTTGTAGCGTTTCACCATGGTCAGTTTTCCTTTGGTTGATCAAAAAATCCCTGGATCACGAAACCACTTCGACATAGCCTGCGGCCAAATATCGTTTCATCACTTCGTTTTCATAGGTGGGACGCAAGCCCAATGCAGCTGGTCGCCACAAACCTTTGCCACCGATTCCACCGGCTTCGGCCCGAGTGATGCGAACCATTGATTCGCGTGGCGCACCAGTTGGACAGTGAACGTCGGGAACAAAACCCTGTGTGATTTCCTGGGTGAATTGTTCCTTGACGTTCAGTGATTACGTCATGTGGGTCGGCTTGATAAAGCCCCGTGTGCAGCTTTGGTGACTGCCATGGCGAAACATCGCCTTGTAGTTTGAGACGGTTGACTGTGCCAAACCGGTGGGATGTTGCGAAGCACCTGCGACCGATCCATGAGTGGCACCATGGGCGTTATGCCACATCCGTGTAACTCCGCGCGGCGTGCCGGGATAGTAGCGGGCTCGCGCCATCAGACGGGCGACGTTGTACCACTCCGGATTATTTTCCCAGCCGTGGAAGGGGCGGTCTTTCGGGTCGGCGTCGATCCAGACATAGTCCCCCTCTTCGATCCCAAGGTCCTTTGCATCGAGCGGGTGCATGTCGACATACATATCGACGACCATCGGCATCCGGCGATCGGCCCGGGTCATGTCTCCAAACGGACCAAACCAGACTGCGATGATGTCCAGATCGGTCGGTGTCGAGTGGGCACCGTGTCGGTACTTGGGAGTATGGAAAATCAGGTTGTAGCCATATTTTTTCAGTGGATGTTGCGACTGAAGAACCTCGTCGACTGTCATAATCACGTGACGGGCCTGGCGTGCGTCTCCTGACAGATCGCCGCGCTGCATTCCATAGTCTTCGGGCGATTTGGGGCGAAGTAACGGATGGGCGGCTGCCACGATCACGTTCGGTTCATAAAACGTGGAGTCGATTGGTTCACGATGCAGAACCAGGTTCTCGCCGCTGTCGATAAACTCGTCTTCGTCGCGGTAGAATTCCAGTCGCCCGGTTCGCGTGTACCAGGGACGATCTTCGTAAGCTTGTTCGAAGCCAACGAATTTGGGATAGGTTCGTGTTTGCAGGATCGCCGGAATTCCCTGAGCCGCTTTGGCCTCGAGGTCTTCCATCTGATAGCCTCGCATTGAGTTCGAGGCATTCATGATGCGCTGCAGATAGGGCCGGACGTTTTGCTCGTTGATGATGTGGTGCCAATAGTCGATGAACCGCTGGTCACCGGTCAGTCGGGCCATTGCCTGACTGAGCCCGGAAGCAACTTCGACATCGCTGCGAGTATCGTGAATTCGTGGCAGCGGTGTAGCCGGAAAGACATAGAGAAACGGATTGGTGACGCTGATCGTCAGGTCGGGGTATTTGAATTCGGCCCAGCTATCGACCGGGAACACGATATCCGAGTACTCACAACTGGCAGTCCACCACCATTCATTGATCGCCACCATTTCAACCCGTTTCAGGGTATTGACGACAGTCTCGTAGTGCCCTTTGGCGTTGCCGATCAGCGAATTCGAGTTGGTGACATGGATCGCCTTGGTCGGTGTGGGAATATGTGATTTGCCGGTCAGCACTGCATTGCCATGGCGCAGGATCGTGTCGCCATGATTGAAGTAATGCACCGACTCCGCGCGGAAATACTTTTTGGAGCGACCTGGCTTGGTCGGATCAAGTTCGATATCGAACGGGTTTTCGGTGTTGTACTGAACCGCTCCACTGGCAAAAGCCACCCGGTAGTTCCCCGCATACGACCCGACATTGCCACCGATGAAACCGACGTTGCGGGTCAGGCCGGCAATCAGAAAGACCGCCCGGTCCTTCAGGTCGTTGTTGAAAAACTGATTCGGTCCCATGCCAAGAACGAAAGAAGTTTTCTCGGGATTGGCCGCGATCTGTCTGGCCAAAGAACGAATCGCATCGGCAGGAGCCCACGTCAACCTTTCGACCTGCTCAGGTTTGTACGTGGAGTCAAGCAGTTCGCGAGTTACATCGAACACCGTGCGGCATTCAATTTCCTGCCTATCGACGAGCTTGACTGTGAACGAGCCCGTCAGGGTCGGTTCGATTCCGGTCTCGATAAAGAACTTGCCGACCTGGTCGCGATTGACGACCGCCGGGCCCCGCGTCCTTTGATCCCAGCAGACATAGTCGCCCCATTCTCCCCGGCGTTTTTCACTGAGATAGGCACCAGGCTGCAAATAGGGAGCCGGAGGGCGCTGGCCTTCGGGCAGAACGGTAACTCCGTTTTTCAATGTCGCCGGCTGATAGTCTGCAATAACATCTTTGGCTTGCAGCATTTTGCCGTTGTCCATTCTCACGAGGAGTGGCAAATCGGTGTTGCTGGCAACATATTTTTCATCGAACAACCCCTCGGCAATAACGACCTGAGCCAACCCCAGGGCCAATGCAGGAGTCGTTCCTGGACGGACGATGAACGCTTCGTCGGCTTTACTGGTCGTTGCGGAATACTCGCAGGCGATGACCACAACCTTGGAGCCCTTCATGCGCGCTTCGGTCAACCAGTGCGAGTCGGGCATCTTGGTGCAGATCCAGTTTACGCCCCAGGCGATGATCAGATTCGAATGCTCGACATTGCACAGATCAAAATCGACGGTCTGTTGGCCGGTGACCATCGGGTGACCAGGAGGCAAGTCGGTATGCCAGGTGTAGTTGTCCCAACCACCCGCTCCTTTTGCCTGATCGGGGCCGAGCCCGCGCAATTTGCTGTCGAGTAAAGCCATGGAATTGGCCAGCCGGTATTGGGCCATGATTCGGGAGATACCCAGCACTTGCATCCCGCCCCGGAACTTGAACGTTCGCACGCCCGCGCCCTCAGTTGCATCAACCATCAGTGGGTCATAGCCCTGGGCAGCCAGACGTTCCTGTCCTTCGCTGCCGTTGTAGGTCTCGGCGATATTGATCAGTGCGCGACCCATGTAGTCGAAGGCTTCATCCCAGGTTACGGCGACAAAGGGTTCCTTGCCACGCTGCAGATATTTCTCGTGGTCTACCGCACCGGTTTGGGGGTCGCGTGGGAAGCCGTCATCAATCCATTGCTTGAATCCCCTTCGCATCAACGGACGCTTGCAACGTCGATCACCATAAAAGCGACGTACGAGTGCCAGGCCTTTTTGACAAACTCGTGGGTCCCAGCGTTGACTGGCGCGATTTCCTTCGAGATCGGTTGCCTTGGAGAATCCAAACGTCGGGCTGATTCGCGTCACTACACCGTTTTTCACGTGGGCGTTCAGCAGACAATTGTGCGTGTCGTTCGGCGCGCAAAGAAACGTAAACGTAGAATCCGATTTGTAGAGGTCGCGGTAGATTTTTTCCCAGTCCCGATTGGGATAACTTCCCAGCGGGTTATCGACGATCAGCGGTTTGATGTCCTGGGCAAGTGCCGAAGCGACCTGATTGAAGATCGTCGCCGATGCGCCGGCAGCAGCCAGTTGAAAGAGGAACGTTCGCCGGTGAGGCTGGCCGGATTCAGATACCGACGCGACTTGTTGATCGTCCTGATTTG
>JAYVKA010000437.1:0-8538 GCA_043768885.1 Planctomycetota bacterium | reverse complement strand
CCGAATTGATTGCCCTGCATTTCCAATGGATCGCCCAACAAAAATGGTTGGCGAATCCAGTGCAATTTGAGATACAACTGAGATATACGGCCGTCGCCGAACTTAAGCCGTTGAACAAGGAGGAACTTGAATCTGTTACCAAAGACATTCGATCGTCACTGGAATGGCAGAATCGCTTTTTTTCGGAAGTCCTCGAACGATCTCCGCCTGCTACTTTTGACCTACGATTAATGGATTCTGAATTGATGAATTCCGCGGCGTTTTGCCTGGAGCAGAAACTTTGGCCCGAGGCAGAGACGTTGTTGGCCGGGATGGGAAAAATTCGGACCAACCCAATTCTGCGGGTTGAGTTGGGGCGGAAGCTGGCGTTCAGGAACAACGTCATGGGTGCTGATTTTGCAAGCTACATTGGTCCGGAACAAATCACGGCATTGGGCGGGCCGGGTGAAGTTCGCGATATGCTTCGGCCACTGTACTTTTCTGCCGACGAAGCCAGCACATTTGTGTCGGACATACTCACGACACTTCGTTTCAATTTTTTGGACGAGCCGGCAATGGTAAGAGCATTGGGCGTCAAGAGTGTCCGAGGCTACATGGGGTACGGCCACACAACCAATAGTATGTCGAATTGGCTTTTGCCACATCTGGACGCGAAACTTGCGGCTGCACATCTGGAAACACAAATGAACGCAATTCACAAGATTTGGGAACAGGCATCGGTTGTTCGAGGTCATCAATCGAAGCCGGCGAGTATTAGTGAAGTGCCCATCCAGTTTTCGAACTATTATTGGGCTGACATCCCTTACACGGATAACAGCGCCATGGCAAACATGATCTGTGCATCGGCCACATCGCTGGCTGCCAATTGGGAAACTCGTATTTCACCGTTGTTGGACCAAATGGAACAGGATCAGAAGAAACAGGCGTCAGGACAAGTATCAGGCGAAAAGGATTGATGGACGGCGACCTTTGAGGGGTTGATTCGGTCGGGTAGAATTGTGGGACAGGCCGTTCCCATTCACACCGACCGTCTCAAGGCATCTTCATGTCGCCAGCACCTGCTACCAAGACTCCCTCCTCAACACAAACTGCTGCCCAAAAACTGAACGCCGACCCGCGGATTGAGCAGGGTCGTCAGTTGATCTTGCAAGCGGTCGCAGAGCACCAACAGACGCTGACGAGTATCCGCCCGCCCAATCCGGAACTGGCCGACAGCTATAAACAAATGCTGGATGAGTATGGGGCGATTCGGGGCGGCAATTTGTACTTTCCCTATCTCAGCAGCGGACTGGGCAACGGCCCGTTTGTGGAACTGGCCGACGGCAGCGTCAAACTCGACTTCATCACCGGCATCGGTGTGCATGGTTATGGACACAGCCACCCGGCCCTGGTCTCGTCGGGCATCGATGCGGCAATCTCCGATACCGTGATGCAGGGGAACTTGCAGCAAGACGTAACGTCGTTCGAGTTTTGCAAAATGCTTTCCGAGTTGGCTTGCGAATCGGGGAGCGGGCTGAAGCATTGCTTCCTTTCGACCAGTGGCGCGATGGCGAACGAAAACGCCTTAAAGATCGCGTATCAGCACCACGCGCCGGCTGACCGGATCCTCGCGTTCGAGCACTGTTTCGCCGGACGGACATTGGCTCTTGCAGCATTGACGGACAAAGCGGCATATCGCAAGGGAATCCCGACCATGCTGGCGGTCGACTACCTTCCGTTTTTTGAAGAGGCGGACCCGGAGGGAAGCACGGCCCGGACGCTGTCCAGGATGCAGGAGTATCTCGATCGATATCCGGGCCGATACGCAAACCTTTGGATGGAGTTGATTCAGGGCGAAGGAGGCTACTACGTCGGCCAAAAGGACTTCTATGTGAAGCTCTGTGAACTGGCTCACAAAAACAACATGGCCGTGATTGCCGATGAAGTCCAGTCGTTCGGTCGCACGACACGACCGTTCGCTTTCCAGCATTACGAACTTGACAAGCACATCGACATCGTGACGGTTGGCAAAATCAGTCAGGTTTGTGCAACGCTGTATACAACAGAATACAAGCCGCAGGCGGGTCTAATCAGTCAGACATTCACCGGAAGCACGTTTTCGATTTTTGCCGGCAAGACGATTATCAATGGACTTGTGGCGGGCGGGCATTACGGTCCGAATGGCCGAAACGTACAGTTGCATGAAAAGTTCGCGGGTGGCTTGAAAGAGATTGCAGCGCGATTGCCGGGTGCGATCTCCGGACCATACGGGATCGGAGGAATGGTTGGGATGACGGCTCTCGATGGGTCAGAGGCAAAGACCAAGGAACTGGTCAACCGTTTGTTCGAAGCAGGCCTGATGGCATTCATGGCAGGCGGCAATCCAACGCGGCTGCGATTTCTGATGCCCTTGGGCAGTGTAACCGACGAGCATATCGACCTGGCGTTGCAAGTGATCGAACAGGTTTTGCGGGACATGCAAAATGCCTGATCATCAAGCGGCAATGCTGGTTGTTCGAAGCGTTCGCGAAGATGACCTTGAACCGCTGTTTGAATTGATCCTGCAGGCGGAACTTGGGCTGACGACGCTCAAAATCTCGCGGGACAAACTGGAAGAGCGTATCCACGCGGCTTTGTTGGCGTTTGCGCAGAAGAAAGCCAAACCGGCCGGACAGCCGTACGTTTTTGTGATGGAAGACCTGGCCAACGGGCGGCTGGTCGGGACGTCAGCGATTTATTCCAAGGTCGGCGGGTTCGAGCCGTTCTATTCTTACCGGATTGAAACGTCGATTCACGCCAGTGAAGAACTCGGCGTTCGAAAAGAGATTCAGGCTTTGCATCTTCAGCAGGAACATAACGGCCCAACGGAACTGGGCAGTCTGTTTCTTTCGCCCGATTATTGGGGCGGCGGGCACGGTCGTTTGTTGTCGATGTCACGGTTCATGTTCATGGCCGACTTTGCCACACGGTTTGAAAAGACGGTTGTCGCCGAAATGCGGGGCGTTGTGAATCCGGACGGACACTCGCCACTATGGGCTGCGATCGGTGCGCACTTTTTCCAGATTGAATTTCCGAAAGCGGAAACACTGACCAGCGAATCGAAAAAGTTTATCGCCGACCTGATGCCACGACACCCGATTTACGTTCCGCTCCTTCCGCCCGAAGCCCAAGCAGTGATCGGAAAAGTTCATCCGCATACCGAACCTGCACTGGCGATGCTTCGCAAGGAAGGATTCGAGTATTTGAACCTCGTCGATATTTTTGATGGCGGTCCGTCGATTCAGGTGGAGACCAAAAAGATTCGTGCGATTCGGCACAGTCGCCAGTTGAAAATCTCAGACATCGCCAGTTCTGTAGAGGGAAAATCGCTGTTGGTTGCCAACGGCTGCCTGGATTTCCGTGCTTGCATGGCGGCAGTCAAAGAATCCGGCGACGGAAACGTGGTGATCGACCAGGTCGCGGCCCTGCGACTGGAAGTGACGATTGGCGATACATTGAGAATTGTGGAACTGAAACCGTAGTTGCTGTTGAATTCAATTGGAGAAGTGTTTGATGAGTGCGGCGACTGGCCAGCTTTTGATTGGTGGAGAATGGACCAGGGGTCTTGGCCCGGAGTTCAACTCGACCAGTCCGTCCGACGGGTCGCTGGTCTGGTCGGGCGCGGAGGCGAATGCGAAACAGGTTGACGAGGCTTTTGCTGCGGGTCGAAAAGCGTTTGGGCCGTGGTGGCAAAGCGGGCTCGAATCGCGAATTGTTGTTTGCGAAAAATATGCCGAAGTGGCTCGGGCGAAAAGCGGTGAGTTGGCCGAGCTGATTTCCCGGGAGATGGGAAAAACACTTTGGGAATCCAAGGGCGAAGCGGCCACGGTTGTTGGCAAGATTGCCGTCTCGATTGACGCTTTGAAGACTCGCCGCGACACGACTTCGTCTGAGATGGGCCCGGCGAACGCTGTGACCCGGTTCAAACCACATGGAGTCCTGGCTGTGCTTGGGCCGTTCAATTTTCCGGCCCACCTGCCGAACGGGCATATCGTCCCGGCGCTACTGGCCGGTAATACGATTGTGTTTAAGCCAAGCGAGTTGACTCCGGCGGTTGGCCAATGGATGGCACAGGTCTGGACGGAAGCGGGTTTGCCTGCCGGTGTATTGAACGTCGTGCAGGGTGCGCGCGGTGTTGGGGAGCAGATCGTAAACCATTCCGAGTCGAATGGTTTGTTGTTCACGGGGAGTTCACAGGCCGGAAAAGCGATTCATCAAATCTTTGGAAAATGGCCGCAAAAAATATTGGCCCTGGAAATGGGCGGGAATAATCCGCTGGTTGTTCATCAGGCGGCCGACATCGATGCGGCTGCGTATTTGACAGTCCTCTCGGCCTTTATCACTTCCGGCCAACGATGCACTTGCGCCCGACGGCTGATTCTGGTGGACGGAGCGAACTGCGAAAAAATTCTTCAACGACTGGTCGAAATGACCGGGAAAATAAGCTGTGGATACTGGAACGATGCCCAAGAGCCATTCAGTGGAACGGTTGTCAGCCCGGCGGTTGGAAAACGGGTTCATCAAGCCGTCGAATCGAGCCTGAAATCGGGAGCCCGCGAAATTGTTGGGATGAAATCTTTGCGGGATAATCCGGCGTTATTGGCTCCCTGCATTCTGGATGTTACAGAACAGAAGAATCGCGGCGACGAAGAAATTTTTGGTCCGGTTTTGAATGTGATTCGCGTGCCGGATTTCGACGCCGCGATTGTCGAAGCCAACGATACCCAATATGGATTGTCGGCTGGACTTATTAGCGACAGCCGCGAATGTTATGACGAGTTCGTTTTGCGAATCCAGGCCGGGATCGTCAACTGGAACCGGCAAACGACCGGAGCCAGCGGAAAACTCCCCTTTGGTGGCTGCGGATTCAGCGGCAATCACCGGCCGGCCGGCTACTATTCGGCCGACTATGCGGCTTGGCCGATGGCCTCTCTGGAGGCGGAGACGCTTGAGATGCCAGAAAAAATCGAGACCGGTATTCAGCTGTGACAGCGAACGCAAAACATGGTGATTGCATTGCGAAAACCTGTCGCGGATGTGGGCTATTGTGCGACGACGTGTCGATTGAGCTAACGTCCGGAAAACTGAAGTTCGCGAATTTGTGTTCGACCGGTGAATCGTGGTATCAATCGCGGCTGGATCAGTCGCGGTCGGCTGGTTGTCTGGTGGCGGGCAGAACAGTTTCCAGTCGGGAAGCGACCGCGGCTGTGGCGAAGACTCTGGGAAATAGTCGGGCTGCGGTATTCGCCGGTTTGGAATGGCTGGACACACGGTCGCAACAGTCGGTGGTCGATCTCGTTCGCAAAACAGGTGGGTTTGTTTCACCTGCGGTATCGGAATGCAATTCGGCCGGGTTGAAAGCGTTCCAGCGATACGGCCGGGCGACTTGTACTCTGGGGGAAATCGGCAGACACAAGGGGCTGGTTTGCTTTTGGAATGTTGGAAACGCCGAGGTGCCGCCGCGTTTGATCGAAAAATATTTGGCGGAATCAAACTCCGTCTGGAATATTTCCCCGGAAAAGAATGCTGATATTCCGGGTGCATCGAAATTGGGTGAGCGATTCAGCAGTATTTACGCGACTCGCAAAGAGCAGTTGCATTTCATTCGGCAATTGCGATCCAAGAAGGCCGGGAATTTGACAGACAATGCGGGTTCTTTGAAGACGTTGTTTGAGCAGTTTCAAGAGGCTGAACATATTACGTTTTTCGTTGACAAGGGCAAAAACGATGGTCCTGATCCGGTGATGGATGGGCTGCACCAATTGGCCCGAAGCTTGAATGCCGTTGTTCCGAGCGTAATCCTCGAATTGGGAGCCGTCGCGAATTCGGGTTCTGCCAGGGAAGTCCTGGGCTGGAGCACCGGACAATTTTCGTCAAGTTGTTTCGTCCCCGAATCCGGAGCTGCAATCGAGTCGGGAGGGTCGTTGCGAGATCGGTTGTTTGCCGGCGACTACGATCTGGCTGTGATTTTCGACTCCCAATTCCTGGACGAACAGGTGGTAGCGACATTGTCCGATCGCGGCAAACGAAAATTGATTTGCCTTGATTCGGCCGAAAGTGGACTAACCAAAAAAGCCGATATTTTGATTCGAATTTCCGAGACAGGCTGGAACCATGGCGGTGACTTTTTCCGACTGGACGGGATTCCGATTGCGATCGATCCGCTTGTTACCAGTGACCGAATAAATGTCAGGGAAGTTGTTGATGGAGTTTTGGAAACGATGAACGGAGTGCACGCGTGATTTTGATCATCGACAATTACGATTCGTTTACCTGGAATCTGGTGCACAGGTTTGGCGAGATCGATCCTTCGCTGGACATCCGAGTGGTTCGGAATGACCAGGTAAGTTGCGCGGAAATCGAAGAAATGTCCCCTAGTTATATCGTGATTTCTCCCGGCCCGTGCACTCCGACTGAGGCCGGGATTTCGGTGGAAGCAGTCACGCGGTTTTCAGGCAAAGTCCCATTGTTGGGAGTTTGCCTGGGGCACCAGTCGATTGGCCAGGCGACAGGCGGGAAAATCGTTCGGGCCCGCGAGTTAATGCATGGCAAGACCGATCAAATCCATCACAGCGGTACCGGGTTGTTCGCCGGTATTGAGAGTCCAATGATCGCGACCCGTTATCATTCGCTGGTGATCCAGCCCGATACGCTCAGCGACGAGTTTGACATGATTGGCTGGGCAATCGACGAATCCGGCCATAGGGAAATCATGGCTGTCCAGCACAAAACGAAACCGGTATTCGGCTTGCAGTTTCACCCGGAGAGTTTTCTGACCGAACACGGCGTGAAGTTGCTGGCAAATTTCCTGAAAGTTGCTGGCTGAAAATCCTCCGAAACCAAAAAACGGTTCCTGACACCTTTTTTGCTCCACCTTTTTTGCTCACACCTTTTTTGCTCACCTTTTTTGCTCCCTCAGCTTGCATGGCAAGACTTGATTGGCTCAAACCATTGAAAAGCAACAACGCCAATATCAAACGCATGCCAACGACCGGGTATCGATTCATCATGGTCCCTTCTTTGTTCACGCGGTCGGCGACGGACCTGTTTTGTCAGGCCACATTTTCACGTTGATTGTAGTCGGTCCAAAGGAAGCAAAGTGCAGGTAGTTGTTGAAATCGCGATCAAAAAATCCGACTTGGACTTTTGAACGACCTTGCTTCATTTTTGGACTCTTTGGGCCTCCTGATGAATAGCTTCCACGTCTACAATCCTGAAGGTTCATTCGTCCGGCAACCGCGGGACGCCTCAGAGTTGATGTCCCGGATCCGGAGAATTGGAATGATCGAACTGGAAGCCGCGTGGGATTTGCTGCAGGCGCAATCTTTTCCGAACAGAACGGAATCTGTTGGCTGTATGGGCGCAGTTGGGCGTCGATTGGCTGAGGACATCGCGGCGGATTTGGATTCGCCACCGTTTCGGAAAAGCCTGATGGATGGGTTTGCCGTGCGGGCTTCAGATGTGAAGCCTGGAGTCTCGCTGCAAATTTCCGGGACCAGTTTCGCGGGGGCTTCCGATCAAACGAAACTGGCTGCCGGGTCGACAGTGCGAATCATGACCGGTGCGCCGATTCCCGAGGGCGCGGACGCTGTGGTGATGATCGAGCAATGTTCGGTTCCGAACGAGTCGGAGAGCGAACTGGTTTCGTTTTCCATCGACTTGGTCTTGCCTGGAACGCATGTGATGAATCGCGGGCAGGCGATGAGGGCCGGGCAACTGGTTTTTGAAAAGGGCCGGGTAATTCGAAGTTGTGACGTTGGGTTGCTGGCTGAGACGGGGCACTCGAAAGTTTCTGTCTATTGCCGGCCTTCGGTCACTGTTTTGGCGACAGGGGATGAATTGGTCCCGTGCGATCAGATTCCATCGGGCGACAAGATCCGAAACAGCAACGGCCCGATGCTGACGGCGCTGGCTCGCGACTATTCCGATCGAGTCGAATCGCCTGGAATTGCACCCGATCATCGCGATGGATTGCGGGAGATGGTCCGAAAGGGAATGGAGTCGGACGTACTGGTTTTGTCGGGCGGTGTTTCGGCGGGGTTGGCTGATCTGGTGCCCGGTGTTCTCAAGGAGTTGGGTGTTCGGCAAGTCTTTCACAAAGTTGCATTGAAACCTGGCAAGCCCGTTTGGTATGGCGTGCTGGAACGAGATGGCAGAGTTGTGCACGTGTTTGGGCTGCCAGGCAATCCGGTTTCCAGCCTCGTTTGTTTTCAACTGTTTGTGCGGCCTTGCCTGGAGAAAATGTCGGGCCATGATGGCACGGTGCGCCCAGCGACTTATTCAGGAATTTTGTCGGGCGAGCATGTGACACGGGGCGGCAGACCAACCTGGTGGCCGGTTCGACAATCGATTTGCAAAACGAGTGGCGTGGCAAAACTGGAGCCGCTGGTCTGGCACGGATCGTCGGACCTGCGATGTTTGGCGGATGCGAATGCACTGGCCTTCTTTGAACCAAATGACAAACCATGGCCTTCAGGGTCGGTGATTCCATGGATGCCATTGCCCGAAAAGCCGTGAGTT
>JAYVKA010000436.1:0-5148 GCA_043768885.1 Planctomycetota bacterium | reverse complement strand
TCGCCTTCGGCCACGTTCATCGCCAACGGCTTTTCGCACATCACAGCCTTCCCCGCTTTTGCCGCCGCGATGGAAATTTCCTTGTGCAAATTGTTCGGCACACAAATATCGACACCATCAATGTCCGACCGCTCCAGCATTTTTCGCCAGTCGGTCTCGATCGATTCGTATCCCCAATTGTCGGCAAACGCCTGAATCGCGTTGGCATCCCGTGCACAGGCTGCTTTCAAAACAGGACGAACGGGCAAGTCAAAAAACTGGTTCGCCTGCCGCCAGGCATTGGAATGGGCCCGGCCCATAAACCCGTAACCAATCATGCCAACTCGAAATTCACGCGTCATTGTTCAGGATCTTTCGTATTCAGGGAACCAGTTTCATGTTCAAATTTGGCTACGCAACCAGCGAGCCAACCGCGTTGTTACGAACCTTGATCATCAGTTCCAGAATGCTGTTCCAGGTTTCCGCTTTGTGCAAAGTGGCGTTGGGGAACATGCAGCCGTCCCAGCAAATATGTTTGATTCCACGCTGGGCACCGTCACGCAACCAAAATTCCGAACATTCTACGACATCCAGTTTTCCGTTTGGATCATCGGCTGGACAATGCCGACCTGTTTTGTCGTGCGAACCGGAGCCGTGAACGGTTCCATCATTTTGGGCGACATGGAAATCAAACGTCCATGGCCGAAGCGCGTCGGTCATTTTCCTGTAGGCAGCCCAAAATGTTTCGTCCGAGTAACCCTCCTTCAACAGCCCCTGGTCTGGCGCGTTGTATCCCAGCAAGTAAAGGTAGGTGTGGGCCAGGTCCGCCTGAAACCCAACGGTATTGGGTCGGTTAGTCGTTTCCAAAAGCCTTAGCATGTCCTGCCAGCCGTGCATTCCGCCCCAGCAGATTTCCCCTTCAGCCGCCAGTCGTTGCCCAAACTCCTCCGCAACATCGGCGGCACGCTGAAAGGTATTGGCGATTTGATTCTGGTTGGCCGCCGGGTCTTTGGCCCAGTCCGCAACGCCAGCCGCCGAATCAATTCGAACGATGCCTGACTTTCGGAGTCCGGCATTGTCCATCCATTTTGCGATTCGGCAGGCCTTTCGAACCGCTTCAACAAACGCGTCCCTTTTTTCTGGCGGGCCCATTGCGCTGGCATCGAACCAAACCGGCGCGACCACCGATCCGACGTCGAATCCGTATTTGCCGATCAAGTCAGCCGTTTTCTTTAGCTGCTCGTCACTTGAATCAATGTTGATGTGCGGGTCGTACAGGAACAGATCGACTCCATCAAAGCGTGTTCCGTTGACTTCCGCCGCCGCAGTCAGTTTTAACATTGTTTCCAGATCGATCGCCGGTTCGTCAGCATCCGGGCCTTTGCCAACCAGACCGGGCCACATCGCGTTGTGGAGTTTCAAACCGCCATGTCCAGAATTGTTCGAAATCGCCATGCTCTTTTCCTAACCAAAAAATAATTTCATTTCACCGCAGGCAGTTCCTGCGACTCTTGCCGATGATCGCCGACGTCCGGCATTTTCGCGAAGACATCCGGGCCAAAATATCGTAGCCCAACCAGCGGCTCTCCACCGGTGTTGGTGATTTTTACGCCGTTTTTTGCGGCCGAGTGAGTGATAAACACTTCGTCCTCGGTCAGCTGGCCAAATCGAATAATGGTCGGAGTCTGGGTCCGCAATTTTCCAATGGTGCCACAGCCTTGAACGGTCGTCCACCCACTCGCGCCCGGATCACGGATGGTGCACGAACAACCCGGATCAAGCGTCAACTCGCGTGCACTGAACAGCTGCTTGCCGTCGATGCGTCCGTAGACGACCCAGCGGTCTTCCCAGCCATCGCCACTCCCGGCACTGACCGGCTCGATGTAATTGTTGTTGCGGAATTCCGCATCGATGTTGCGGTCCCAGTCCAGTTGGCCAACAATAAAATCCGGATCGTGGTGTTTTTCTTCTGGCATGTCTTTCACCAACAGGCTTCGCGGAACGTATCTTCCCTCAACAATATTCTGGAACATCGAGAAAACATCGCTGCCCCACTGCGGCTCGTACGTACAAAGCGAACCTGGTGCATGCAACACGCCAGGCGGAATCAACCAGCCACTTCCCTTTTTCAACTTGTAAGCCCGCGACAAATTCAGAATCTGGTTGTCGGCTGCTGTCCAGTTTTCGATACAGCGGCGAACGTCATTCGTGGTCGTGCCTGGCTCCAGTCCCATGAACGTGAAGGGAAAATGATTGTCGCAATTGTTGTATTGCGGTGCGAACCAGTACGCTTCGGGTTTGCCTTGGCGACCAACCAAAGCGGCGTTTTCGTCACTCTGGTGCATGTGATGGGGAATTGGACCCATGTTGTCAAAAAACTTGCTGTAGACCGGCCACCGTTCGTACTTGGCCCACATCGATTCACCGATTAAGGAAACACCATTTTCGGCGACGGCATCACGCAGCAAGAACTGTTGGCCTTCGAACAGACAGAAGCTTAACCCTTCGTGCCACTGACGGCCTTCGTTCGCCGCTTCGGTTGTACTCGCGAACCAGCGTTCATCGATTCCGCCCCGTTCGGCACCCAGTGCATAGTAATCGTCAGGGTGAAGTCGAATGCGACGTCCGGGATGAAGGAAACTCCTTGGCACCCAGGTCGGGGTCAATCGCAACAGGCCTTCGCCAGCGTCCATTGCCTGGTCGAGAACCTTTTTGACATTGTCCCGGGTCACATTTTTGGGGGCAGCTGTTTTCATGTTTGGTCGATCTAGGGTTGATTCGAATTCGTAAATAATTTTGAACCGTGTTGCTGACTTGCCCGCTCCGGCTTCACGGATGAATCCGGATCCAGGCGTCATTCTATTGGGATGTTGTACGCTTTGCCGGGAGAATCAACAATAAACCCCGTTCCCCAGCCGGGGAAACTTCGCGAGTTCAGGAAAAGTTTAAGTTTTTTGTAACGAATCGCCAACTCATGAATCAAGGTTCGAATCAAAGGCCGGTATTGAAAATGGAACGAATTATTCGTTTGACGGAATTGCCAATTCCGGCATTGGGCCAAAGTCACGATTTTTCGCTGGGCGATTTTCGCATCTCGTGGCAACACCTGCGAGAAGGGCTCAGCCGGGGCGTTGAGCGATTGTTGGTCTACCATGGCGAAAACGTCGTGTCAGTCTTGCCAACGCGAGGGATGGGGATTGAATTCGCCAATGTGGACGGCGTCCGCTTTGGCTGGAATTCTCCTTTGACTGGGCCAGTTCATCCGCAATTTGTGCCGTTGGGCGAACCGACGGGTTTAGGGTGGCTGGACGGTTTTACGGAACTTTTTGTTCGCTGTGGATTGGGAAGCAATGGCCCGCCAGTTTTCGACGAACGAAACCGGCTGGTTAGCCCGCTTCATGGATGGATTGCAAATTCTCCGGCCACCAACGTGGAAATGTCGCTGGATGGTGACGGGCGATTGACTGTGCGTGGAGTCATAACGGAATCGCGATTCCATTTCTGGAAGTGGAAAATGCAAAGCGAGTTGACGATCGCACCGGATATTCGCGAGGTTGTAGTGAATGATGCGATAGCGAACATGGGTGGTGTCAAAGACCGCTTCCAACTCCTGCACCATTTCAATCTCGGGCCTCCCTTGTTGCAGCCAGGTTCCCGGCTGTACGTCCCAGCGTTGCGAGTCACCCCGCGAAACGAACATACGGCGGCACGGGCAGATTCGTGGAACATCGCTGAAAAACCGACGGCGGGTGACGCGGAACGGGTTTGGTTTGTCGAGCCGGAATTCGATTCCAATGGTGATTCGCTTGGCGTGCTCGTGAATGCCGAGGCAAGTGCGGCGGCCGGAATTCGTTTTCGAAAGGGAGACGGAATGCGATGTTTTACACTTTGGAAGAACGAAGTGGCCGAGGCGGATGGATACGTGTTTGGATTGGAGCCTGCAACGAATTGGCCCAACCCCCGCGATTTTGAGCGGAAACGGGGGCGATGCAACATTTTGACTCCAGGCCAAACCCAAGTGGTTCAAATTGAGCTGATTTTTGCGACTGGGCAGGATCGCGTCGCCGGTTTGGTCAGTGAGTGTGAGCGAATATGTCCCGCCGCGAAAACTTCCGTTTTGGATTCAATCGATCCTGATATATCTTGTCAGGAAGACTGAACGCCAACAATTCAGCGCATCAAGTAATTGCAAAACAAAACCCACTCAGGTCCATGTCCGAAATATCCAATTGCCCATTTTGCCATGCACTGGTCCCGATTGAACGGTTTCGGACAGAGTGTCCCCGTTGTGGAACCGCTATCGACAAGACTTTGAAAACGGCAAAGCCAAAAGGCAAATCCGGAAACAGCGAAACTTCCAAACCAATTCACAAGACGCCGCCAACCGAACTCCTGCCCTTTCCCGAACCCGAACTTGGCAGCTCCGATTCCGCGGCTATTGTTCCCCCTTTTCAACTGGACGAGTTGAACGAATTCGAAATCAGCAAGCCGAAACGAAAACCGAAAAAATCAAAACCGTCGGGCGGAACGAGTGTAGTAGCGCCGCCTCCGATCGAAACGGCCGCGTTGGAAGCTGTGAATGCGACGGCGTCGATACGCACCGCGCCGTCAGAACATGAACGCAAATCGCGATGGATGGGCATAACATTGATGACAATCGGCTGCATTGCAGTTGTGGTCGCGACGGTTCTCATTCTGAACTCGATTGAGTTGTTCGGGCCCGAAGCGGGTAAATCCGGTTCGGTTGCAACGACCGATTCACAAGGTGGATCAACGAATACAAGTTCTGACACCGGTACCAAGACGGCTGCAGCATCAGGCAATTCCGCCGATGCCTCAACCAAAATTGCCGAACGGCCGGTCCAGTTGCATTTCCAGTCGCAACCACTTCGATACTTTCGCGAATCGGAAATCACCACTTGCTGGAACCAGGTCCGCCAGTCGATCGTCGAACTGGAAGTCACCCGCGATGGAGATGTCTGGTATGTTCCGGCCGTTATTCTGGATTCGAAGGGATGGATCACCACCAGCTATTCGGCAATCGTGGGCGCCAGTTCCGTAGTGGCCAGATTGGCTCCGACCAGCCCTGACGAATCGGCTTCACGACGCGACCTTTCCGCAGCGATCACCCGGTTCGTTGCAGCGGATCCCGAGATGGATCTGGTGATG
>JAYVKA010000435.1:0-3963 GCA_043768885.1 Planctomycetota bacterium | reverse complement strand
GCGAATTGCCGGAAACGACCAATTCGCAAATCGAACGCAGGCTTTCCCAACCAGCTTCATCAATCTTTGGCTGTGAGAAGGCGGGAACTGAAACATTGGAATCTGGCGAAATTTCGGCGATCTTGTCGGTACGCCAAAAGCCGGGTGTCGATTCGAATCGACTGATCAGCGCCGGATGCCACAGACTGGTCCAGCAGGCAAACAGGCTGGCCGCTGCCGACTCGGACATGTCGAGCGGGAAATCTTCCCAGGAATGACAAGGCCAGAGCGCCAACAATCGGGGTTTGGTCATTTTTGTTGGCTGGCAATTCGGACGGGTTGAACGGAGTTCCGAAAATAACGGTTTTGCCGGTCCATTGGCAAATGGGTGAGGCATTTTCTTTGAGGAAATCCGACAGGCTTGAATACGGTATTCCCAAAACCACGCCCCTCGGATCGACCGATCCCTGGATATCCGAATACTCAGGCATCTACTCAAAATCCAGGCCTGACCGGAACCAATCTGACCGGAGCCTGTCAAAAATAAGGCCGAAAAGGCTGTTCAAAATTTGACAATTCCCATCCAGGACGGATAGACTGTTATCGGGAGAGGATATCTGCCGTGTCTGTTCTCTGAAAGCCACTTCCAGTCAGAGAACCTGAACCAGGCTCATGCCACTCGTAGTTTGCCAATTTCGGATGACGAAGTTTGTACGAGGCACTGACGTTTGATACTGGTTTTCTGAAAATCTGGTTGCCGGAGCCCTTGGGTTTTCCGTTTGACAGTGGTTGCGCGCCGGTCTGATTTTCGCCGGGCGAATTCAGGAATCAGTTCAAATGGAATGCCGAAACAGGCCAGTTACCAGGTAGATGGTCCGCAATGATTTGGCGGAGCTGGATTAATCACAGGAACAGGAGCAGGAATCGTGGCCAGGAAAAATGCTGTTTGGGGAATCGACATCGGCGTTTGCGCCATCAAGGCAATGCGTTGCTATCCGGGAAATGCGCCGGGCGAACTGATCGCCGACAAGTACGATTACATTGAATTCCCGAAAATGCTGAACCAGCCGGAGGTGGACGCTGAGGAGCAAATTCAGGACGCGCTCAAGCAATTTCTTTCGCGCAACGAAATCATCGGAGACCGGGTCGCAGTCAGCGTCCCCGGCCAGTCGGGATTGAGTCGGTTCTTCCGTCCACCGCCGGTCGATCAAAAGACTTTGCCCGATATCGTCAAATACGAAGTCAAACAGCAGATTCCGTTTCCGATCGAAGACGTGATCTGGGACTGGCAAAAACTGGGTGGTGTCGAAGTCGATGGGCGCCTGATTGACGCCGAGGTCGGCTTGTTCGCGATGAAACGTGATGGCGTGTTCCGCGCATTAAAACCTTTCAACGACGCGGGCATCAGTGTAGACATTGTGCAGCTGTCTCCCCTGGCGATCTACAATTTTGCCTGCCACGAAATTTTCAAAAGAACGGTTGGCAAGGAAACAGCTGAATTGGACACATCGGAAGGTGGCGGAGCCAAATCGGTTGTCGTGATGTCGATGGGTACAGATACGACTGACTTGATCGTGACCAATGGTGCGCGGTTGTGGTTGCGAAATATTCCGGTCGGCGGAAACCACTTTACGAAACAGCTTTCGCGCGAATTGAAACTGACTCATGCCAAGGCAGAGCAGCTGAAGAAGAATCTGCGCCAGACCGAAGACCCCCGCCAGTTGTTGCAGGCGATGCGGCCCGTGTTCAATGACCTGGTCAACGAAGTGCAGCGTTCAATCACGTTCTTCCGAAGTCTCGACAAGACTGCGGATATCAACCAAATGGTTTTGCTGGGGAACACGGCTCAACTCCCCGGTTTGCGGCAATATCTGGGCAGCCAGCTGGAAATCGACATGTCCAAAGTCGATGGATTTCACCGCTTGTCCGGTCCCGGTGTCGTGGATCAGGCGCCTTTCCAGGAAAACATGCTGTCCTTCGCACCGGCATATGGTTTGTGTTTGCAGGCTTCGAACCAGGGCCGAATGAAGACGAACCTGTTGCCACGCGAGATTCAGGTCGAACGAATCGTGGAGGCGAAAAAACCATGGATTTTGTCGGCTGTCAGCTTTCTGATGCTGGGTGCTGCTGTCGGATTGCTGTTTGCATCAACCGCCTGGTATCAGGTCAGTGACGACTATTCTTCTGACGGAAAGACCTGGGCGGCCAGCACCAGGGAGGTTGAGACAAGTGTGAATCGCAGCAAGTCACTTGTCAGCACGGACGAAGATCAAAAGATCAAACTGGCAAACATCCTGAAGATTTCCGAAGAGTTGACTTCTTCATCCAGTGAGAAAACAACCTGGATCGAGTTGTATTCGGCAATTGGCCAATGGCTGCCGAAGGATCCGAGAATTGGCAACGCACCGGTTGACCCAAAAGAAGTTCCGTTTCTCGATCGCAAGACGATTTACATCGACTACATCGAAACGGCTTTTTTCAATGATCTGACCCAATGGGAAGTTCTGGCTCAGCCGATTCACAGCAAGATGGTTATGGATGCGAACAAGAAACCTGAACCAACGGAAGCGGCAGCAGGCGAGGCGATGGCTGCGGCAGCCGTTCCGGCGGTGGACCCCAACGCAGTTCCTGTGGATCCGTCCGCGAGCGGTACATCGACACTGGTAGGGTCAGGCTGGGTGGTCGAAATCAGGGCTCATCATTTCCATAACAGCAGCGAAGAGTTTCGCAGGCAAATGGGAGGTTATGAGTATGTTATCAAGTCATTTATCCAAAACATGGAGTTTAATGAAATCACTTTGCCAGGCGACGAAGCTGAGGGTGGTGGGAAGTTCATGTTGATGGACCTCGGCGTATTTCTGCCGACCATTATTGCGGCCAATGATGACAAACGGGACGTCATGATTTCCTGGGACCCGTCGTCGGACGGGTCGGACGGGGAAGCGGCCGATACAGGCGCAGAGGGAAATGCACCCAAGCAAGCTTCAGTTGGAGCCGGTGGTTTGCAGGATGAAAACAAACTGCTAACCGGATCGAAAGAGAACAGCCAAAAGGCCAGCCGATTCGACTTCGCTGTTCACTTTGCCTGGCAGCCCAAGACGGCCCCGGAGCGTGTCGCGGCCCGCAAAAAACGAATGGACGCTGAAAACGAAAAACTTGCGGCAGCTCAGGCTGCTGCCCAGGCGGCCGCAGCGAGCGCCGCACCGCCGACTCAATGACGTTTCCCAACCACCCAATTTTCCGACCCATTCATCATTTGGCATAAACTTCCGATCAGGACGCTTAAACCGTGGAACAGCTAACAGGTTTTTTCTCACACGTTCTTAAATTCCGTTTTTGGTACATCAGCGGTGTCAGTGTCATTGCATTGTTGGCCAACTGGTACATGTTCAACGACGCCCTGGGCACTGCTCGTTCAGCGGCAACAACCAAACTGGAAGGCAAGCTCCGGGACATTAACGGTGTGCTCGGTCTTTCGACGGCTGTCGGCGAAACGGGCGAACCGGTCAAAGTCCACCCTAACGAAGCAACGCAAAAGGGGATGGCAGAAGAAATCGACAGGACAACAAAATCACTGATCGAGGCCTGGAAGCTTCGCCGTCTGGCCCAACAGGGTATTTTGGTTTGGCCGAGCGAAATTATTGGAAGCGAGAAATTCGAACAGGAATTCAGCCGGTACGATCCTCCTGAGAAATTTGACAAAATCCCGGATAACTCGGAAGTGAACGGTTATTGCCTGGTCTATTACCAGCATATCCAGGAACGGATGCCAGGAATTTGTGATCTGATTCGTGCCAAGTGGCACAGGGAAGTGGAAACCGAAGATGCGAAAGCCGCTTCACCAGCAACTGCGGGTGATGCCGAACGAGAGACCGGTCAAGGCGATGCAGCAGGCGGCGATGCAGCAGGCGGCGATGCAGCAGGCGGCGATGCAGCAGGCGGCGATGCAGCAGGCGGCGATGCAGCAGGCGGCGATGCAGCAGG
>JAYVKA010000434.1:0-3845 GCA_043768885.1 Planctomycetota bacterium | reverse complement strand
GAAGGGAATTCCGAATGGCAATCACGTGGACGGATTTCGAAAAAGTGGAAATCCGCGTCGGCACGATCGTTCGAGCCGAAGAGTTCCCCGAAGCCCGCTCGCCAGCCTACAAAGTCTGGGTTGATCTTGGTGAATTGGGCGAACGAAAATCGAGCGCACAGATTGCGGCTCACTATCGACCCGAAGAATTGATCGGGCGACAAGTCCTGTGCGTTTGCAATTTTGCACCGAAACAA
The DNA here is from genome assembly GCA_043768885.1 of Planctomycetota bacterium. Taxonomy (GTDB): domain Bacteria; phylum Planctomycetota; class Planctomycetia; order Pirellulales; family Pirellulaceae; genus BJ22. The sequence continues at coordinate 3,609 of JAYVKA010000434.1, read as the reverse complement.
ATCGGGCCATTCATATCCGAGGTGCTCGTAACGGGGTTCTCGGTTCCGGACTCAGGAGTCGTCCTTGCAACAACCGACAAGCCAGTACCCAACGGCTTGCGACTGGTATGAGTCCGTCTTTTACCGCTGCTCTACGCCGATTGTCCGCATGCTGCCAGAGCGGCATCGTAATCCGGCTCTTGTGCGATTTCCGGAACCAGTTCGGTGTAGGCAATTTTGCCATTCGGCTCGACGACAACAATCGCCCGGCCAAGCAGACCCTTCAGCGGTCCATCAACAATCGTCATACCGTAGTCCTTGCCAAAGCCATCGCAGCGGAAGTTCGAAAGATTGTGAACGTGCTTCAGCCCTTCCGCTTCGCAAAAGCGTTTCTGGGCGAACGGCAAATCCTTCGACACGTTGACGATCACCGTGTCGCCCAACTCGCCCGCTTTTTCGTTAAACACTCGGACGCTTTTTGCACAAACTGCTGTGTCAAAACTCGGAACGATATTGATCACAATGGTTTTGGTTGCGAAATCGGTCAGGCCTTTTTCGGACAAGTCGGCAGCGACAAGTTTGAATTCCGGAGCCTTGGATCCAACCGCTGGCAAATTGCCGGAAGTATTGATCGGGTTGCCTTTGAGTGTAATTTTCGCCATCGCTTGTTTGCTCCTGAACGGAAAGCCCCTGTGTCATCGTAGGAAAACCGGGGCAGAATTGGATTGGTTTGACCCCTATAGCTTAATGATCTGCAACTCGTTGGCAACGTGCATCCCCACCTGGTCAATCGTCCGGCGGGCTGGCGAATCGGGCCGCAACAGCGGATTTGTGTGATTCAGATGGATAAAATGGACCCGGTTGCGGATTTTCGGATCGAGCACCGAGAACTGTTGCACCGATTCAGCGACCATCGGATGGGGGATTTGGCTCATGTCCCGGCCTGGCAATTCAGCCCCGTCAAAAAAGGTCCCATCCAGCAAAGCCACACCGACTTCGCCGATCGTTTTTTCAATGCTCCGGTCCCAGCGTGACCATTTGTCAATGTCAGGCAGATAAAGCACAGTTTGGTTCGGCCCGGCTATTTTGAACGCCACCGTTTCCGAGAACTCGTCCCGATGGGGAACGATGATCGGAGTCACGGAAATGGATTTGGACAACGTGACCGGCTTGTCCGCTTCGAGCGGTTGGAGATCGATGTTTTTGAGCGTTACCAATTGGCTCCACGGCCCGTTGGTTTCCAGAAACTTTTGCATTCGCGGCATCGCATGAACCGGAACCGAGCCGGCTCCTATTGCTTCGCGTCCCAAATGCATTAGACCGGTGTAATGTCCCATATGGGCGTGAGTGAGAAAGATCCCAGAAAGGACTTCTGTTCCGTTGCCGGCATTCACCGAATCCAGCATGTGCAATTGCTCCCGAAAATCCGGAGTGCAGTCCAGCATCCAACGGCTGTTGGTTTTCGGATCGACGATCGCAATGCAGCTGACTTGTCGTTTGGCTGACGAGTCGTTCCATGCGCGCTCACAACATTCCCGTTTGCAACCCGCTTGTGGAAACCCACCGTCCTGGGCGATTCCCAGCACAACGACAAACGGCCCGTCCGGGATTTCCTTCGCTGTTGTCGATTCCTGGGCCTGGCCACAAGCAACTCCGGATGCAGTAAAAACCAGAATCGCGAAAACCAGGTTGCCGAAAGTACTGAACCAGTTGAAAAGTTTGTCGATCATGACGGATTGCCGGTGGTGTTGGATTCGGCGGCACAGAGACGAATCAGAGCGTGCCGCTGCCGGATTGAGCGGCAGAATGTCGCCAGTATTGACACTATTTGGGCGTCCGGGTAGCTTCCAGAGACAGTTTTTTGGGGCCGTAGCTCAATTGGGAGAGCGCTTGCATGGCATGCAAGAGGTCGAGGGTTCGACTCCCTTCGGCTCCACTCGCTAAAGGATGTGGAAATAACCGCATAACTCTTACCTGTCGATGTTCGACAGTGCAGCATGAAACCCGGGCGCAAAACGGTAATTACCGTTTTGGCATTCCAATAAGGGAGCTGCACAGATGCCAATTCTCAAGAATGCGGTGCCGAAATACCGCAAACATCGCGCAACGGGCCAGGCCGTCGTGACTCTAAATGGCAGGGACTTTTACCTCGGGCCACATGGAACCCAAGTTAGGTAAAAACGAGTACGATCGGCTCGTAGCCGAATGGCTTCAGGCCGGCGGCAGGTCAGAACCTGAAGCGATGGCGGCTACTGAAGGCCCCGATGCTGAAAATGCAGGACGCCCGCGATGTCAAAACCGACAAGCACGCAAGGATCGAACGATTGTCGAGAAGGACGATCAATCCAAATTGCGCGTCGATTCGGCGGCTGTTTCGATGGGCTGCGGCTGAAGAGCTGGTGCCACCCTTTGTCCCACAAGCCCTTTCGATGGTTCGCGGATTGGAGCGTGGAAAATGTAGTGCTCCTGAGTCAAAGCCAATCCAGCCCGTTAACGATATTGTCGTTGAGGCAACAGTTACCCCGCAATGAATTATTCGGTAGTTCGAGGAATGTTATTGGATGGCAATCGAAAAGTAAGTGCCTCGAGTATTTGGTGGTCCACGAATTGATTCACTTGCTGGAGCCGACTCACAACGCAAGATTTGTCGCGTTGATGGAGTGGTATTTTCCGCAATGGAAGGACTGCCGCCGTCCGCTCAATCGGCTGTCGGTCCGTTATGAAGACTGGAAATATTAGTCCCTGGAAAAACGTCTCAGCCCTCGACTTTGGCCGGGTTTGGCATTGAAACGCGGCCATGTGTATTCGCGGCGTGCAGCCGAGTGATCAGGTTTTCGTAACCTTGGGTCATGATGTCAAGGGAAGAGTGGGTGACGACGTGGTCGCGGGCCTGGGTGCCGATGCGGTGGGCGAGGGTGGGGCAGGTTAAAAGTTCTGTCCAGCGGGTGGCGGCGGTGTCGGTGTCCGCACGATTGAAAAGATAGCCGGTTTTGCCTTCGATTACGGTTGCGGAAATAGAACCGACTCGCGGGGCGACGACGGGGCGGCCGCAACTCATTGCTTCGAGGATCGAAACGGGGCTGGCTTCGTTGTCGCTGGTTAGTGCGAACAGGTCAATCATTGAAAGGATTCCGGGAACGTCATCCGTGGTGCCGGTCATACGTGTTCGGTCTGCCAAGCCGAGTTGGCTGATTCGTGCTTGAATAGCAGGACGTTCCGGACCGTCGCCGACAATTACGAAATGGGGGTTGGGAACTTCGTCTGCGACCTGTTCTGCGATCGTGAGAAATCGCTGATGGTTTTTCTCGGAACGAAGTGCGGCAACGATTCCGACGACTGGTGCATCGGCGGGAATGTTCCACTTCTGGCGATAGTGGTCACGTCGCTCGGCCGAAAAGCGAAAACGGTTTGTGTCGATTCCGTTGGGGATTACGAACACCTTTTTCGCCGGAAATCGTTCGTGGCTTCGCAGGAATTCCCCGTGGCTGTCGGCGACGGCAATAAATCCGCTGGTGATGGGTGTCAGCATCCGATTCAGCCGTCCAACACCGTCGGGCCAGCCTGTCGAATGAAGTGCTGAAAGAATTATCGGTACTCCGGCCATTCGCGCGGCCAAACGTCCCCAAAACA
>JAYVKA010000433.1:0-34936 GCA_043768885.1 Planctomycetota bacterium | reverse complement strand
ACGAGGATTACGGTCGCCAAAAAAATTCCGCGGAAGCTTGTACACATTTCGATTGTTCCGGTTGACGAAAACATCATTTTTCCCTTGAACCAGATTGTTTCCGGGAACCTTCGCCCCTGCAATCGAGTCGAATGATTTTTACGGAAAAGTGGGTAAAACGTTTGCAACCATGTTAGCCGATGGGGGCCTTTCACGGTTCAGCGACTTGATTATCAACTGCCCGAGAGTGCAAAACAATGAATGGCTTCAATTCCAACCCAATCGAAATCGAAGTCTTTTTTGACGGTGACTGCCCGCTGTGCCTGCGCGAGATTGGAGTGCTGCGGCGATGGGATGGCAAGAAACGGATTCGCTTTACGGACATTGCAGGCACTTCGTTTCGGACTGCCGAACCCGATCTCGACTGGAACCAGTTGATGGCCCAAATGCACGGTCGGCTTCCATCCGGCGAGCTCATCTCCGGAGTCGAAGTTTTCCGCAGGATGTATTCTGCGGTTGGTCTCGGGAAACTTGTTTGGATCAGTCGGCTACCGGGCTTGTCCTGGTTTTTGGAACTGGGTTATCGGCTGTTTGCCCGACACAGGTTGTGGCTTACTGGCCGTTGTGCTGATGGCAATTGTCGAATTGGTGAGAACAGTTTGCCAATCCAGCAGCTCGAGACTATCAAGGATTCGGGGAAAATTGGGTAGACTTTTGGGCAGCGCCAAATTCCGGGAATGGTATGATAATATCCTTGCCGTCAGTCCCAAACCCAATCGGATCTGAAGCCTTGAGTGATCTGCAGTGTGCCGACTTGTCGAAGTTCCACCAGCCTATCGGCAAGCTGTTTCCGTTACCCAATTCGAAAACTGATTGGGACTCATTTCGGTTAAGCGATAAACAAATCGCTTTCTTCCACGAATACGGTTACCTAAAGGGAATTCGCATTCTGGACGATCGACAGTTGGAAATTTTGCGCGGTGAATTGGCAGAATTTTTTCAGCCCGATCACGCCAGCAGCGAGTATTGGTACGAGTACCACACGAATGAATCGCCCGATCCGACGACGGTTCTGTTTCACGCATTGGGTGCCTGGCGGTTGAGGCCCGGTTTTCACGATATTCTTTGGAATCCGGCTTTTACGATGGCGGCCAGTCAATTGCTCGGTGGTTCCGTGCGGTTCTGGCACGACCAGCTTTTTTGCAAACCGCCTCGAGACGGCGGCGTCGTCGCATGGCATCAGGATTATTCGTACTGGACGCGAACCACTCCGATGGCCCATTTGACGTGCTGGATCGGACTGGACGACAGCACGATCGGGAATGGTTGTCTGCAATATATTCCGGGAAGTCATCGCTGGGATTTGTTGCCGGCAACAGGACTGGCTGGCGACATGAACGCAATTCGCAATGTGCTGGACGGCAAGCAATGGGAACAGTTCAGCAATCCGGTCGCAATTGAATTAAAAGCCGGCGAGTGTGCGTTTCATCATCCGCTGATGGTCCATGGTTCCCACGCCAACCGCACCGAACGTCCACGCCGCGCCACCGTGTTGAACGTTGTTCGCGACGGCGTCTGTTCGGAATCCGACGAGCCGCTGCTCGCAGGAGTCGATGCCATTCCCAAAGGCCAACGCCTGGATGGCCAGTTCTATCCGCTCCTGTTGGACCCAACCCGTTTACCGATTCGAAGCGAAGCCAGAAAATGACCGTTTGCCGTTGATTCAAAAAAGTCCATCCATTGTTTGTCAAACGTTTTGAGCGGCTGAAGGCTGGCCACCGGCGATTTGAACTCGGCCAGCGGGCCCGGCAACAGCAATGGAGGCTTGACAAAGTGCTGAACAAACATCTTTTTGGAAGCCGAAATCGCTTCCGGAGGTTAGGCTTCGACCTGGGCGCAGGCAGCCGCGGTTAGAATTTCAATCAAGTCCTCCATTACGCGGCCACCCCGCCAAGCGAAATTTTTTGACGCCAGGCCGATCAGCAAGTGCTTCAGGCCGCCCATCACCGGGTGACCGTAGTCAACCTTACGGCGATCGACGCCGACGGCCAAATCAACAACAGCAACGGCAGTTTCATCAGCAATACGGTCATCAATCAGACCGGTTGTGTGAATTCTGGCCAGGGAGAGCTTTCCGCCATCGCTGGCTGGGCCAACTTTGGCGCTATGGTCTTCAGCAGCGGCGTGTCGAATGTATACGGTGCTGTCAACAACCTGGCGGGCGGAGTGATTGGCCTGGGAGACAATGCCACAGTCGTTTTTAACGGCGACGTGATCCACAACGGCTCGGACATCGCCATGGGCAATGGCAGCAGTATCGAGTTCAAAGGGACCCTGTCAGGGATCGGCAACTACACGGGTGCCGGAACGGTGACCATGGACGGGTCGTTTCGACCGGGCAACCGCCCCGGCGTAGTCAGCATTGGAGGCGACCTTGAGTTCGGCGTCGAGAACACGACGAACTTTGAACTGGGGGGTCTGAGCACGGGCGCATGCGACCAGTTGTTGGTGGGCGGAGACCTGACTTTGGGCAACAGCCAACTGGATGTGTCGCTGTGGAACGGTTTCACACTGGGCGGCAACATGCAGTTCCTGGTGGCCGACGTGAATGGCAGCCTGATCGGCCAGTTCGGCGGACTTGGCGAGGGAAGTCTGATCGGCAATTTTGGAGGCACCGATTTGTTCATCAACTACAACGGTTTCGGCGGCAACGGTGGGGTTGGCTTTTTTACATCTGCTGTTCCGGAACCGGGCAGTCTGGTTTTTGTCGGAATGACTTGTCTGTTGGGACTGGTCAGCAGACGCCGCAACCGGATATAGATGATGGCACCGAAGCCATATGACAGGGTTTCACAACAAAAACCAATTCCCCAAATGAGGCTGACCATCACCGGTGTATCCAATAATTGGGTCTGGTTCCCTTTGGAAAGGGCTACTGTGCGCAGTTTAGGCTCCCGGGTGCGATTGCAAAGAACATCTGTCATTTTTCAGGGTTTCCCCAACGCAAAAACAATTCAACAGCCCAATTTTCGAATAAATTGGCGTTGATCGGGTCAGACAACGGTCAGGCTGGAAGGCCTGACGTTTTTTTCAAATTTTGCAAAAAATCTGCTTTATTCCCGACGCGTTGAAGATTTCCGCGCAGTTACCTATGGGGAAAACAGTCAATTCGGCAAAAGAGTCAAAACACAGGTGCAACGTGACTACATATTCTCTTTTATCGACCAACTTCAGGCATCTGGTTTTGACGACTTCAGTTTTCAATACAGGATTCAAGGCCTTGGGCACGTTCATGAAATCGTTCGGGATGATCATGGTCATGCTCGCGTTTTCCTTGTTCGCGTCTTCCTTGAGCGCCAGCTTGATTGTCAATGGATCTTTTGAGGCGCCGGTTGTCCCTGTGGGGTCGTTTACCAATTTTGGGGGCGGATCAACTGCGATCACGGGGTGGACGGTGGTAGGTGTCGACTCAACCGTTGTCAGCGGATCGTTCTCGCAAAGCGGAATTACGTTTCAGGCCCAGAACGGAGTGCAGTGGGTCGATCTGGCCGGAGTCACTTCCAATTCGATGAGTAGCGGTGTGACTCAGGGCATCGCAACGACAGCTGGGTCAAACTACGAAATCAGCTTCTGGGTTGGGTCCGCGAGAGCACAATTCTTCGATGCATCGACCGTAGATCTCCAAATCGATTCTGGCCCGCGTATGCACTTCACCAATCCCGCTACCCCGAACAACATGCTCAACTGGAAGGAGTTTGTCGTTTCCTTCACGGCCACGAACAGCACTACGAATATTACATTTCTGAACGGCAGTGCCTCCAATAACTTTCTGAGCGCGTTGGACAACGTGTCGGTCAACCTCTCCGCCGTCCCCGAGCCGTCGTCCTTGTGCTTGATGCTGGGTCTGGGGATGCTTGGGTTGATGTCAGGACCCCGTCATGGCTGGCGACCAAACCTTTAGTCAAGTCGATTCTGATTGACAAACCGGCAAGGAGGTTCAAGCCAGGAAGTCGTTCCCTTGCCGATCAAACTCCATGGCAAGTCGGGGGTTAGCTGGACATTGCAATTTTGAGCCGTGACGTGTGAGCGACCGGATCGAGGCGCTACCCGGCGTGTCACGTCCCGCAGTTCACCCGCGTTCCTTTGGTTTCGATTTTGGCACCGGCTGATATCCGAATGCCGGATCCGCAAACGCTTTTTGAAACCCGACAAATCACCGGAATTCCCTCGAAAAATGGAGCTGTCCGGTTAGGGCAAGCCACGTATTTGATATTGATCTGGCAGGCGGCCATTTTTTTTGAAAAAACAAAGCGGCGAGCGACGCATTGATGATTCGTGCGCAGTTACTGAAGGGCAGAACCGGGTGCTTCCGTTTGCCAACACTTTCCCACAAGAAAATAACGAAATACAGGAGAAACGGTCATGTCCAATTTTCAGGGTTTTGACAACACTTCCAGGGCCATGCAGTCGATGGAACGAAACAATCAGGCGCTCAACTCGCGGGCTGACGCTATTGCCGCCCAGGCTCGTGAGATGGAAAGTCGGGCAAATTCAATGCAAATGCGTGGCGGTCCGAGTGAAAAAATGGCCGCCATGACGTTGCTGGGGCAAAGCCAGCAGATGAAGTCCCTGGCGGAACGGATGCGTGCCGAAGGTGTCTCGCAACCGGAATCTGCGGCCGAGCAGAAACAACGGCAACACCAGGCCGTCGAGGGTTACGTCAGTACGAAACAGGGCGCGGAATCATTGTCGCGTGACAGGAAAATGGCGGAAACGCCCAGCGAAAACCGCTCGGAAAAAGCCCTGGTTCAGGCAGTGATGCTGGAAAAACAGGCGAGCTTGTATCGCTCCGCAGGCAATCCTCCGGCCACTCTGATGGCCAATCAGCTGCAAGACCAGAGTCGGCAATTGCGGGCCGCTGCGGAACGAATGCGGTTTGAAGATTCGCTGGCAGGGGCCTCATCCGATGATGTTATGGTCATTGACCCGAGGTCCGAAAAAGCGAGATCATCCGGCGGAAATGTGGACAAAGCCGCGGCCAAAGCCGCTTTGAATCAAAGCCAACCATCGGATGGCAAAAGTACTGAAGCACGATCGAGGGAATTGATGGCCCAAGCTGACGCCCTGGAAATGAAGGCCAAAATGAGGCGCGCCACCGGCGGCCCCATAGGCAATTTCGAGTCGCTGCAAATGCAGGAACAAAGCCGGCAGTTGAGGCTTGCGGTGGAATCCATGCGCCGATCATCGTAGCCCGATGGCTCTCCCCCGGAATCACGCGGGGACCGCCGTGCAACTCTTCTTTACATCCCAATTCCAAAGATGAACCAGGCACCGGATCAATCACATGCCGCGGCTGCGGGCCATGGCTGTCTCGGCTCGCTGGATGTAGGCCGGGTCCTGGGTTCCTTCGAAAGCGCGCTGGTAAGTGACGCTGAGGGCAGCGTAATTGAACGTGTCGCCTGGTTCCAGTTCACAAGCCCGCTCGGCATGTTTGCACGCCAGCTCGTGCTCTTTGATGTTGTGATACAAAACCGCAAGAGCGAGATGTCCGCGAACGAAACCCTCATCGATCTTGAGAGCCTCGGTAATCTTTTCAATCGCAGCCGAAAATTCGCCTTTTTGCCGAAAAGCGTCGGCCGCTTTTTCGAGTTCAAATACTTTTGGGTCGGGCATTTCGGTTATCCGTTTATTGGAATTTGTCGATTGGCGAAAACGTGGCCCAGGCTTCCAGCTTGTAGAGGCAAAACCACAGGCTGGAAGCCTGTGCCACGCCCAAAATTCTACTTCTTTTTCTTCGCACGGATCGCTGCCTGGGCTGCGGCCAGTCTCGCGATTGGTACACGGAACGGCGAACAACTGACGTAGTCCAAACCAACATTGTGGCAGAACACCACCGATGCCGGGTCGCCACCGTGTTCGCCACAGATGCCCAGCTTCAAATCCTTCCGAGTCTGGCGGCCTTTTTTGCAAGCCATTTCGACCAGTTGCCCAACGCCCGATATGTCGAGCGACTGGAACGGATCAATTGTCAAAATGTCTTGTCGCAAATAGTCGGGCAGGAACGAATTGATATCGTCGCGACTGAAACCGAACGTCATCTGCGTCAGGTCATTGGTGCCGAAACTGAAGAAGTCGGCATGATGCGCGATTTCGTCAGCGGTCAACGCAGCACGTGGTACTTCGATCATCGTTCCGATCAGGATGTCCAGTTTGCCTTTGAACTGCTTTTCCTTCTTGACCAATTCGATGGTCTCTTCGGTTTTCTTGCGTAGCATCTTCAGTTCGGTCTCGGTTCCGACCAGCGGGATCATGATCTCCGGCTGGACATCGATCTTTTTGCTTTTGCATTCGATCGCCGCTTCGACAATCGCACGCACCTGCATTTCGAGAATTTCCGGATAGGTAATACTCAAACGGCAACCGCGATGGCCCAACATTGGGTTGAACTCGTGCAGGGATTCGACACGGGATTTGATCTCGGCGGGCTTCAAACCCATTTCCGTAGCCAGTTCCTTCTGTCCCTTTTCGTCATGCGGCACAAATTCGTGCAGTGGCGGATCGAGCAGCCGTATGGTTACCGGCAAGCCCTTCATCGCGGTAAAGATCCCGAAGAAGTCCTTGCGTTGAAACGGCAGCAGTTTTGCCAAAGCCTTTCGGCGACTCGCCTCGTCGTTGGCCAGAATCATCTCACGAATCGAGCGGGTCCGTTCGCCACCGAAGAACATGTGCTCGGTGCGGCACAGGCCGATTCCCTGGGCACCAAACTCGCGGGCACGTTCGCTGTCTTCAGGTGAATCGGCGTTCGTCCGAACTTTCATCGTCCGGTATTCGTCGGCCCATTTCATCAGTTTCGCGAAGTCGGCGGACAGGCTGGCCGGTTGTGTTTCGATTTCGCCCTCAGCCACTTCGCCAGTTGTACCGTTGATGCTGAAGACTGATTTTTCGGTGTAAGTCTTGCCGTTGATGACCGCCTTTTTGGCTTTGGCGTCGATTTTGACTTCGCCGGCTCCGGCCACGCAACAACGACCCCATCCGCGAGCGACAACCGCTGCGTGGCTGGTCATTCCACCGGTGCTGGTCAAAATTCCGGCGGCAGCGTGCATGCCGTCCACATCTTCGGGACTGGTCTCTTTGCGAATCAGAATAACCTTTTCGCCTTTGACCGAACGCTCCTTGGCATCTTCGGCGGTGAACGCCAGCTTTCCAACTGCGGCACCCGGCGAGGCCGGCAATCCGCGAGCGATCTTCGTTGCCATTTCCCATGCCGACGGCTTGAAGCTGGGCAGCAACAACTGGGTCAGGTCACCGGCCGGAACCCGCAACACGGCAGTCTCTTCGTCGATTAGTTTTTCCTTGACCATGTCGCAAACGATTTTCACCGCAGCCATCCCCGTCCGTTTTCCCGTGCGGGTTTGCAGCATGAACAGCGTTCCCTTTTCGATCGTGAACTCGATGTCCTGCATTTCGCGATAGTGCAATTCCAGTTTGTCCTTGATCTCCAACAGTTGCTTGTAGGCGGCCTTGTTCCACTTGGACATTTCTTCTGTCGGCTGCGGAGTTCGAATGCCGGCAACGACGTCTTCACCCTGGGCGTTGATCAGGAACTCGCCAAAAAACTTGTTCTCGCCCGTATTTGGATTGCGGGTAAAGGCGACGCCGGTTCCGGAGTCGTCACCCATGTTTCCGTAAACCATCGATTGGACGTTTACCGCAGTTCCAGCCAGTCCGCGAATGTTTTCGATCTCGCGATACTTGACCGCTTTGTTGGTCATCCAGCTTTTGAAGACCGCTTCGACAGCTTTTTCCAGCTGCTTCATCGGGTCCTGTGGGAAGGCTTCGCCGGTGTGCTTTTTGTAAATTGCCTTGTAGTCTTCACAAAGCTGCTTCAAACCTTCGGCCGGCACTTTCGTGTCCTGGTCGGTTTTGCACATCTTCTTGATTTTGTCGAACGCATGCTCGAAATGTTCGTGATCGATCCCCATCACGACGTCACCAAACATGTTGATCAGGCGTCGATAGGCGTCATAGGCAAAACGCTCGTTACTGGTCGCGTTGGCCAGTCCGGCAGTCGAGACGTCGTTCAATCCCAGATTCAGAATCGTGTTCATCATGCCGGGCATGGAAACGGCGGCACCGGATCGAACGGAAACCAGCAGCGGATTCTTGTCGTCGCCGAATTTTTTGCCCAGTTCCTTTTCCAGCATTTTGACGTTCTTGGCCACGTCTTCCATCAACTCGGCGGGCAATTTCTTTCCGGCCGCGTAGTAGGCCGAGCAGACCTCGGTGCTAATCGTAAATCCGGGCGGAACCGGCAGACCGATGCTGGTCATTTCGGCCAGATTGAGGCCTTTGCCACCAAGCAGAATTTTCCCAAGACCCTTGCCTTCGGTTTTGGATTTTCCAAAGTAGTACGTCAACTTGTTACTGGCTGGTTTTTTGGCCATGAATGTTCTGCCTTCCCGGTCGTATAAATTGTTTTGCGGACGAATTCCGACAATCGTTGTTTCGATTCATTTCAAGGGCGAATTCAGTGAGGCAAATGCCGCAAGGAATCATCCTGGGACGGATGGCCAGGCTTTCGAAAATCTTCCCGGCATGCAAATCCCTGAACGGGATTCGTGTTCTCTCAGAGGCCGTTTGCCGGCTGCAATTCGGAATTCCTGTTGCACGTGTTTGGCAAGCGTAGCGGCTGCTGTTTCCTCCACCTTTGATTGGGAAAAAATTTAGCAGCGTTGGCAATTTCCGTCAATGAATCATGCGGCGATCGAGCCCGCAAAAAAGGCCAAAAACGCGGGAAAATCCAGACGCTCAAGGTGCCGCAAAGAATGAAATCATCGAACGATTGCGATTCGCAAATCACCGACGTTTGTGCCGGTCATTCCTGTCAAAAACAGCCCCCGACTTCGCTCAAAAAAAGAATAGGCGTCATTGCGGCTGAGATACGGGAATGGTTTGACCCCCTGTTGATTCCAGCCTTGAACCAGCTCATGGTCAAAGCTGGCACCGGCAACTGGTGTATTGCCATCTTCGCCGTCTGTGCCGCCGGACAGGAAACAAAACTCATGTTGCCGGCATGTCGCTTCGATCAACCGATTGGCAACTTCCAACACCAACTGCTGGTTTCGTCCACCACGACCCGGATTCGAACAAAGCCGGACGACAGGTTCTCCTCCATCAATCAGGATGCGGGGGCCGGGCGCTGGATTCAGAATCCATTCGGAAAACATCGTTGCCGCTTTGGTGACGGATTCACTCGGGTCCGATTGAATTCGGGTTTCGACCTGATAACCAAGTGCTCGGGAACGAATCGCTGCTGCGTCGACTGCTGTCGCAATATTTCCGATCGTGAAAATCTGTTGGGATGCGTTCGGCTGAGGACATAGTTCAATCAAATCAGGATGCTGGATCCGTTGCTGAAGGTGGGCCCAAACCGATCTCGGTACGGCATCTCGCCCACCGTTTTGCCAAATCAGCGAATTCAGCAATTCCACCGCGCGGACAGGATCGGAATCGGTCGGCACAGTAGGTCCCGAAGCGATCAGGTCCCCCGGATCACCGAGAATGTCCGAGATCAACAACGTGACCATCGTCCCTTGCGTTTGCATTTGAGCCAGGCGCCCGCCTTTGACCTGACTCAGTTCCCGTCGAATTCGATTGCGGTCTTCGATACTCGCGCCGCTGGAATCGAGGAAGCGGATTAGTTGGCGTTTGTCGTCCAACGAAATCCCTTCGACAGGCATTGAAAGTAGTGCTGATCCTCCACCGGAAATTAAACAGAGGGAAAGGTCATCTTTTTCGAGCCCTCGTACCAGGCGAATGATTTCCCGAGTCCCTTCGATCGCCCGTTCGGTCGGCAAATTTTCCCCGGCAGGTCTGCAACCAAAAACCGTTAACGGCGACGCATCGCAAACTCCATCGTCTGGAACGTTGATCCAGCCCGAAATCCGGTCTCGATCAAAACCCGCCTGAGCAACAATGTCGAGCAACCCGATTGCCATTTGCCCGGCGGCTTTTCCCGCTCCCGTCACGACAACCCGGCCGTTGCGATTCAATTCGAATTTGAAATCGCCAACGGAAAAAGTGTTACCCGCGACAGACACGGCATTTCGAACCAGTCCATCGCCGCGAATAGCATCGAGCGCGGCACGAAAAACTGTTTCGGCGTCTTGCCCTGCTGTTGATTTGCAATCTGAACCAGCCAAGACGGGTCCCCGATCCAGGAGTCGCGGAAAATTGAAGCAGGAATTCGTTAGCCGCTGCGCCTGTCGCGAGGGGCCAGCGTGTGGTCTTCCATTTCTTCCAGCGTCCGTCCAATAACCACGTCGAACCCTGCTTTCAACTCGCCGATTTTGGAATCGGGGAGCGGAACAAAATCGGCCAGCACCGTTTCCCTCAGTTTCGGATCGCCGATCGCCTGCAACAGACCGTCCCGTTCGTTGTCGGCTTCGCCTCGAATCATCAGCTGTGTCGCCAGCAGTTCAGTTTCTCCCCGCGAGACTTTCAGATGGATGTGTGGCGTTCGAAAAGTGTTTCCGACAATGTAATTCACCGGCTTGATCGTCCGGAAATAGTATCGCCCTTCGAGGTCGGTCAGGAATCTGCCGTAGCCCTGGAAATTTCCATCACGTCCCTTGCCGCCGTCCCCTTGCGAATGCAAATACGATCCACGGTTATCGACTTGCCAGATTTCTACCAGCGTGTTTCTCAACGGCTGGCCGGTGCGCGACAAAATCCTGCCAGTCAAATGGACAATCTCGCCGACAGCCGGAGTCAGTTCATCGTTCAGGATGATCAAGTCGTTGTCAGTATCCAAAGGCAATTTGTCGGGAAAGAACGGGCCCTCAGTCATCTTCACGGTCGGAGTCAATTCTTCTGCAAATCGACCGGGGGTTACAAAATACAAACTCGTTGCGGCGGCGGCTCCCAGAAAAAGCCGACGTCCGTTCGTGTCCAGGCCTGAAGGAGTTTCGGCAGGAAGTACGAGGCGTGATGCGGAATGAATAAACCGGCGCATGACTCAAGCCCCTGTCGAACGGTTGTGGGAACGCGAACGGAAACGGGCGGTCGCGATCAGTCGATTGTCAAAGTCGCCGATGCCTGCGTCAAGTCGAGCAGGACGATTTTCGGCAACAAGATTGTAAAGACGCCGTTAAAAACGCGTTAGAATAGGGGAAAGTTGCCAGCTACTCGTCGTCGAACTCCTCCTCATCCTCGACATCTTCGACATCCTCGTATTCGACGTCGATTTCGTGTTCCAGTTCGGCGTCTTCCATCTCCGGATCGCGCTCTTCCTCTTCGTCAATCTCATCTTCCAGTTCGTCTTCGTCAGCCGGAGGGGCAGGTTTCACTTTCTTGCGGGAACGCGAAGGTGCAGACGCATCGGAGGCAGCGATTTTCGAAGTGCGGCCGGCTCCCGCAAGCGGAACGATTCGGCCATCTTCTGAATCCGATTCGTCGCCAGCAGCTGCCTTGCCCGACAAGCCTCTTTCCCACAGGTCCATCGTGACGATCACGTCGCGGGCATTCGAGCCGTTGTACTCGCCAACAATTCCATCTTCGGCCATGAAATCGATCAGCCGTGCCGCCCGGCCATATCCAATGCGAAGTGCCCGCTGCAACAGCGAACACGACCCGCGCCCTTCGCGGATTACGATTTCGACAGCATCGTTGTACAGCTCGTCGCGCTGATCCGCTGCTTTGGATCCACCGCCTGCCGCACTCTCCGTGTCCGGAGCTTCGACTTTGATGTGCATCAACTCGTGCACGAAACTCTGTTCGCCCTGGCTGACCGATTCGGTAACCGCTTCGATCTCTTCGTCGGACAGGTACGTTCCCTGGCCGCGGAGGAGCGTACTGGTACCGGGCCAGAGGAATAGCATGTCGCCGTTACCGAGCAATTTTTCGGCACCCATCGCGTCGAGCACCACGCGGCTGTCCATTTTGCTCGCCACCTGGAAAGCGATGCGGGCTGGCAGGTTCGATTTGATCAGTCCCGTGATTACGTCGACCGTCGGTTTCTGCGTCGCCAGAATAAGGTGGATACCAACGGCCCGGCTCTTCTGGGCCAACCGGATAATGTGCTGCTCGACTTCTTTCCCCGAAGTCATCATCAGGTCCGCCATTTCGTCGGCGACAATCACGATGAACGGCAGGTTGACCGGGATGTTGCTGCGAGCCTGGTCACTGTCCGGTTGCAGCCGCTCCATGATCTCTTCGCGACCGAGCTGGTTGTAGCTGGTGACGTGACGAACTCCAGCCCGGGCGAGCAACGCATAACGCTCTTCCATCTTGTCCACGGCCCACGCAAGAATCGCTTCAGCCTTTTTCATGTCCGTCACAACCGGATGCATCAAGTGCGGCAGTCTTGCATAGCCACTCAGCTCGACCATTTTGGGGTCGATCATCAACATGCGAACTTCGTCGGGCGTTCGCGTCATCAGGATCGAAGTGATGATCGCGTTCAAACAAACACTCTTGCCCGTTCCGGTTCGTCCTGCAATCAAAAGATGAGGCAGCGATGCAAGATCGACAACCATTGGCCTGCCAACCGCATCCTTGCCAAGGAACAGCGGGATCTTCATCTTCTTGACTTTGGCTTCACTCTGCTCGATCACATCGCGCAAGCGGACCAGCTGCCGAGTTTCGTTCGGAACTTCGATTCCAACCGTGTTCTTGCCCGGAATCGGAGCGACGATCCGAACGCTCGGCACCCGCAAAGCAATAGCCAGATCGTCTGCGAGAGCCGTGATCTTTTGCAGACGCAGGCCGGCTTCCAACTGGATTTCATATTGTGAAATGGCCGGACCGGGTTCGATTTCGACGACCTTTACTTTGTAGCCGAACTCGGCACAGGTTTTTTCCAGCACTTCTGCTTTGGCCAATGCTTCCCGTTGTTGCACGTCAAAGGAAACGGATTCCGATCGCTGCAACAGTGAAGGAACCGGCAGCTGATAATCCATAACCGTTTCGGAATCAGCTGCCTCGTTCAATTTGCTGATAACGGCTTCGCGCTGATCTTCCTGTTTTGCCGGAGCCTTTTGGCGGACGTTTTTCATCTGGAAGTGCGGCCGGGAATGCACGCGATTGGCCGGTCCGGATTCGGCGACGACCTCTTCTTGCTCGTCCTGCAGTTCGAAATCGTCGTCAGCGACTTCCTCTTCGTCTTCTTCCTCGGCAACTGCCACATCGGTGGCGGGCGGTCGAACCATTGGCAAAACGGCTGCGAACTGCTCCTCCGCATCCGCTTCGGCGACCGTTCGCTTTCGCACCAGAACCGGGATTTCGTCTTCGTCAATCTCGGGACCATCTTCGTCGCGGCGCTTGATCCGAATGCGGCGGGGCAAATCGCTGCCGTCGTCCGCGATCTCGTCGTCCAGCTCCTTGAGCCTGGTCTTATTCGATAGACGACCCGATTCCCGTCGCTGATTGAACCATGTTACGAAACTGTACAACAATCCGAACGGCAAAAGCGACGTTGCCGCCACAGCAGCCGGAGCGAACATGACTCGACCTGCTCGCAAGATCAGGTACTCGCTCCACATCATCAAGCCGATCGTCGTGACGGCGAGCGAAACGATCACGGCACCGAGCGTCGCGATATTCAATTTGAGCAGTCCAAAGCCAAGTGCACCGAGATAACCGCCGGGCCCGATGATCGGGTGAAACCAGGCGGCCGGAATGATTTGGCTGCAAAGTGCCGTCAAGCCAATCAGGCTGAGCATCCATCCAATCGTTCGCAACCACGGTGCGGCAACCGCCTGGCGACGCAACAAAGAAACTTCCAGTGCGATCAACCCTACAATCACGAACCATGCACAAACGCCGAGCGAGTTGAACAACAGGTCGGCGACCAACGCACCCAATGGGCCGCAGGCGTTTTGCGTGAGCCTGTTTTGTGGCCAGACGAGCTGATCAGGCTGGTAGATCGAAGCTGGAATCAAACCGGCCAGGTTTACCTTGTCTGCTGGATCCCAGGTAGCCAACGCGGCCATCAGGAAAACCGCGATCGCAAGAAGGATCACGACAAACAGGTCGTAGTGAAGTTTACGCGAAGCTGGCATTATGGCGACACTGTTCTCATTCGGACTACAGGAAACCGGGCGTTCCGTTTGAGCTGGCAGACAGGAATCCCGGAATGTTCCCTCACGCGAACATCGACCGGGAAAACATCACAGCCCTTCCTTTTCCCTATCGGAATACTGGTTGCCGCTGGCCTATCGCACTGCTTGCCGCGCTGCTCTGTCCGTATGGGTCCGGTTGTTCCGGTCAGATGAACCGTGCCGGATTTTTCACTGGAGAAGTATTTATGGCCGGGCTTGCAATCAATCTGATATCACAAGGTCACCCTGAGCAAACGTGATTCACAATAGTCGCCCATTTCTCGGAAAACATTCAAGCGCCGGCGGCTTACAAATCATCCGGTTGAAAACCGTCTGCAACACAACCTGGCACAAACCAGAAAAGCGAAATTCCCCGAAATTCGGAAAGAATCGCCCACACTCAACGGAGTCTATGGTTTGCGTATCGCGACGCCCAGTTCGTCCAGCTGTTTGGCTTCCACCAGGTTCGGCGCTTCGGTCATCAGGTCAGCCGCTTTTTGGTTCTTGGGAAACGCCAGCACGTCCCGGATGCTGTCCAGTCGGCCAAACAGCATCACGACGCGGTCGATACCCAAAGCGATTCCACCGTGTGGGGGGGCTCCATATTGAAGCGCGTCCAGCAGAAATCCGAATCGCTGACGGGCCTGATCGAAATCCAGTCCCAACAGGCCGAACACTGTTTGTTGCACGGTGCTGTCGTGAATCCGAATTGTTCCGCCCCCTGCTTCGTAGCCGTTGATCACCAGGTCATAGGCCTTGGCCCGAACTGCCTCCGGGTCCTTTTCAATCTGGTCAACGTCTTTGTCCAGCGGGGCCGTGAACGGATGGTGCATCGCGGCCCAGCATTTGTTCTCTTCATCCCGGGCAAACATTGGGAACCGAACGACCCACGAGAAATGCATCGTAGCCGGATCGAAAAGCTTCAGCTCTGCACCCAGTTTTCGGCGCAGACCGTAGAGGGCCTTACAACTGACCTCCCAGCTGTCGGCGATGAACAACAGCAAGTCGCCGGGTGCCGCTTCGAATCTCTTCGCTAACCCGGCCAATTCTTCATCGTTGAAATTTTTGGTGATCGGCGATTGGAGTTTCCCATCCGCCTCGCATTTCATCCAGGCCAACCCCTTGGCTGCAAAATCTCCCTGGACAAATGCCGTCAGTTCATCAATGCGTTTTCTGGAAAACTGGTCAGCGACTCCCTTCAGGCAGATTCCCCGAACGAACCCTCCGCCGCCCGCCACTGCCTGGAATATGCGAAAACCCGATTTCGCTGCCCAATCCGTCACGTCCGTGATTTCCAGATCGAAACGCAAATCCGGCGCGTCGTGGCCAAATCGCCGCATCGCGTCGTCGTACGTCAATCGCGGCAAAGGCAATTGCAAATCCAGACCGAGGATCTCCTTGGCAAGCCGCTTCATCAGCCCGTCGATCATGCCGATCACGTCGTCTTCGTCGACAAACGACATCTCGACGTCCAGCTGCGTAAACTCCGGCTGTCGGTCGGCGCGAAGGTCTTCATCGCGGAAACATCGGGCGACCTGAACGTACCGGTCATAGCCGGCGATCATCATCAGCTGTTTGTAAATCTGCGGCGATTGAGGGAGAGCGTAGAATTCGCCCTTGTGAACACGGCTGGGTACGAGGTAGTCGCGGGCACCTTCAGGCGTACTCCGTCCGAGGATCGGCGTCTCGATATCGATGAAGTCGTTTTCCTCAAAGTAGTCACGCATCGCCTTGATAATCCGGCTGCGAAGAACCAGCGTTTGTTGCATCTTCGCTCGTCGCAAATCGAGGTAGCGATACTTCAGGCGAATTTCCTCTGCCGGAAGATCCGTTGTCGAGGGAAGGAACGGCGGAACCCTGGACTGGTTCAGAATCTCCAGACGGTCTATCGCGACTTCGACAGCACCTGTTTCCAGGTTTGAATTTTCCTGTCCGGGCGGTCGTAGATTGACCGTTCCTTCGGCCAAAACGACAAACTCATTTTTCAATTGACGGCAGGTGGCGAGAACCGCATCGCCTGCCGAAGGCTGGATCACCAACTGGGTCTTGCCGTATCGGTCTCGCAGGTCGATGAATTTTCCTTGTCCCATGTCGCGAACACGATCGATCCAGCCGCAAAGCGTAACTCGCTGGCCAACATTTTCAATTTTCAACTCGCCGCAATTATGAGTCCGCAACACGATGCAATGTTCCTTCGTTCAGGTGTCTCCACGCAGCCCCCGGCTGCCTCCATTTGCCGGTCAATATCGCAATTTTGGGTCTCAGTTGGTAGGGCACTCTGCACGAAATGACATCTCCCTGGCATTCGGGAAATCTGCCTTTGCGGTAGTATGAAAGGCCAGTGAACGTCACAAACCAGCCCATCATTTTTAAACCACATGCCGGTTCCGAACCGCATTCGCCTGTGTTCGATTTCATCCGCCAACAACTCCAGTCAACGATCAGGTCGCTGCCGTTTGGGCGACGCTCATTTGAGATCTACCCGGACAGTTTTGCCTACAACCGGGCGAAATTGGTAACTGGGATCATTCAAATGGCAATCGAGCGCGCAAATCACGGTGAGTGGGTGATCGTTTCAGCCCAGTTTGCCGACGGATTTCTGGAACTTGAAAATGCGATGACGGCCAGCGGAGCAGATTTCACAGTCCTGCCTCCCTCAGTTTCGACGGACGTTTTGGCTGGAAGTCGCCTGATGCTGGGCCTGACTACCTCGCTCCAATCGCTAACCGACCGCGAATTCGAACAGGCCCGAAATCAATCAGGCGAAACGCCGACCAGGCTGAACGTGATGGTCCTCCAGCGACACCCGTTTCGCAAAAACGACGATGCTTGCACCGCGGCATTGAAACTCATTCCGCTGCATGTGCGAATCGGTTTTTTTCTGTCGTTGGACGATCCGTTGTTGGAAGTCGGAGTGCCGGAAGGCGTATTCGAAATTCTGCAACAGATGGGAATGTCGCATCATCAATTGGTCAGCAGCCAGATGTTGACTCGCCGAATCCAGGCCACCCAGCGCCGGGTCGCGGCAGTTGTTACCGACCTCAAACCCGCCGATTCCGTTCAGGAATGGATGGACCTGAACTTGCCCGAGCCCAAACCGAAAAAACCAAAGCGTTGAATGAATAGCCGCCGTTTCGCGCTCCATTGGTTCAAAAACCCAGTGCCTTCTTCAGTATTCCAAAGACCTCCACGTACGCATTGGTCAGTGGCTCGGAACGAATGAAGCTGGTTGGCTGGTTGGGCGATCCGATAAACGGTCGCAAGGTCCAGCCAACCTGAACCCCAACGAACGCATACAGCACCAGCCACAGAACCAACATCGGTCGATGTAACCGATTTCGGGCGATCAGCGGCTGGTATCGGCGGTGCAAGATCAGCTGGGCCAAAACGCTTGCCATTCCGAACAGCATCGCGTTGAACATGATCGCTTGCGAATAACCCTGACTACCGGAGTCGAGCGCTGTATAAAGAACCAGTGGCACCGCTACTAACAGCGGAACCTTGACGCCCGAGATCAACATTTGCGGCAGCTGCTCGACAAACGATCGCGAACCAGCGCTCCATCCGTAACCACCCATCGCAAACCCGTAGAGGGGTCCCCAGGCAATCACTTGCAGCAAAACCGGACGCCACTGGATTGAATCAGCGGTCCAGGCAATGGACTCTTCGTTCCGGGAGTGGTGATTTCTTGTCCAATGGCGGGCAATGCAGGAACAGTCTTTCCAACCGACATCCGATTCAATGTCTGTGCGAGAAAACCAAGGCCCAGCAAACCCGAAATGCCAAACACAACGACATTCAGCATGACGACAAACAGATAGTTGGGAGTACTGAGTGAAAAAAAATTACAATTGGCCCCAGCGACGCGAGTACCGCGATGTTAACTCCCATCGAAGCGACGAGCAGTTTCAGCATCGACAGGACCCGTAATTGTGAGCCAATGATCGCATTGAAAACATAAAGCGACGGAAAAGTCACCAACAATGTCATCAGATACAACAGCGGGACTTTGGACATGCTTGCCATCGCCTGAAAAATCCCTGGCCATGGAAAACCATTTTCGAATCCGCGAATCAGGGCAAACATGCCCATACAGAATCCGTAGACCGCCGCCAGAATCACGATCGCCCCAAAAATTCCGGTCAATGGAATTTGCACCGCTCCCTGCTCCAGCTTTGCCGGCCGGGTCGCTTCGCCCCGAAAAATTCTGTCCAGTTCAATAAATCCCTGCCACATCGTCGTCTCCGGTCGTCTATATACTTTGGATTGCAAAGTTAAAGTCCGTGAAAAATTGCTGTTGTAGTTTGGGATGACTAACCCGCTGCCGTACCGGGTTGTGGAACCGGGTTCCGAGAATCAACAGATCGTGCCGCCGCGCGAGCTGCCTCGACAATTAGTTCCAGCGAGGTCAGGTACGCATCGAACTCCCGTTTTCCGTTCGCCGTCAAACGCATTCTGCTTTGCGAGTTGCGGCCACTTCCCTGACGGCGAACAATGATCAGCTTTGCGTCCTCCAAAACCTTCAGGTGCCGATTCAAATTGCCGTCTGTCAGGTTGCAGCTCTTCTTCAAATCGCTGAATAGCATTCCCGCTGACGACCCGACCAGCGCAGTCATGATCGACAGCCGGGCCTTTTCATGAATCACGCGATCGATGTTTTCCAAGGGATCCATCGGTTCAGGCCTCCTCTCTGGAAAAACTGGCAACGAATCGCCGGACTCTCGTGCTCAGCACCAGCGAGAACAAGACTTGACCAACTCCGAAAATTGCCAGCATGGCAACGGCCGGTGAGCTGGCTTTTGCAATCAGAAACAGTGACGGCGCGACCAGAAACCATCCGGATACGATCCAAGTCCCGCGCGGCAAATGAAACCGGCAAGCGACCAGCCCCAATCCGTAAACCAACCCCCACATCCCAGGCAAAAACGCAACCGGACTATCCGCTCGCTGAACAATCACAGCCGTCAAGACGATCCCGGTGAACAAACAGGGGATCAGCTGGGTCAACAATCCGCGTTGCATTCGCCAAACATCAGACGAGTCGGCTTTCCACGAACGAATTCCCATCTCAACACCGGTCACGATCGCACTGCAGATCGCCACACCAATCCAGATTCCGAGAAAGGCTTCGGTTCCGGTCTCTGGCGCGGGCAAAATCATCTGCTGAATTGCAAAACCAGCCAGCACGAATCCCGACGAGCAGCCAATGGCGATCGAACGAAAGCCCTTCCAGGTTTCCAGTCGATCGAGTTGTTCGCGGATCAGCCGAATGTCGGCGATCGCCTGCTCCAGTTTCATTGAGTGGAGGCTCCGGAAGTATTGCTTTGCATTGCAAAGTAATATCCGGCCTGGAGATTGTCAACAATCCCGATAGGATTTTCCAAAGAATCCTGACGCCAAATGTCGCTGAATCAGGTTTCCCGGCAGTCAAACATGTCAGCATAAAGCGGGTTCCGAGCCATATGCAGGGCCGTTCGCTCGGCAACCGCACAAATCGTCAGGTAAGGATTGGCACCCAGGGCAGTTGGCATCACGGACCCGTCGGCAACGTACAGTCCCGGATGGACGGCAGCGGTTCCTGTCGCCGGATCGAGATAGCCGCCACATCGCCCGTCGAAAACCTGTCCCAGATGATTGACGACGCCACATTGCGGATCGTCGCTCATGTTGCAGCCACCCAGCGGGTGGACCGTCACCAGCTGCTTTCCAAACGCTTTCAATCGCTTGTACCGACCACCTTCTACCCAGGCGATTTGTTCGAATTCATTGAAGATCATGTTGCGGTACCGACTGTCCGTCAGACCGGGCCAATTGATTTGGTAAC
This sequence comes from Planctomycetota bacterium, assembly GCA_043768885.1. Taxonomy (GTDB): domain Bacteria; phylum Planctomycetota; class Planctomycetia; order Pirellulales; family Pirellulaceae; genus BJ22. The sequence continues at coordinate 15,034 of JAYVKA010000433.1, read as the reverse complement.
GCCCGTCTTTCCAGGCGACTTGCCCGTTGGCTTCATCGTGCCCAATCGCCAACATCACCATGGAATGCTCCAGTTGCTGGTCGCGCAGAAGCAGTGAAAACAGTTGTCGTACGCCGCGCGGAATGGCGGCGTCCTGGACAATGAACTTGTTTTCCAGACCAGGCCGGTCGTAAAAGTTCAAGGTACTCTGCACCGTCGCGCCCACCGGTTCATCGCAAGAGTCGATGCACGTTCCCTTGCCGCCGATATTCGTGCAGTCGCCCATGTCAGCCACGAATCCCAAGGCGTTTCCGTTCGCCGTCCAGTTGCAACCGAGCGAAGGCGAAAAACAAAACTGGTCGTTTCGCGAATCGAGCAGGACTTCCGTGCTGCCAGGACTGCCACAAGCCAGAATCACAACCCGCGAGTTGATCTCAACCGGGTGACGTGTGATTTTTCCTTCGGCATCACTGATGTAAGTCAGATGCAAACGGTAGTAGCCCCCTTTGCGGACAATTCGATCGACCTGAACCTGCGTATACATTTCCGTGCCGTTCCAGCGCGCGACGGGCAAGTAGTTGTAGGCCAGCGTATTCTTGGCCCCGACGTTGCAGCCCATGATGCAGTCGCCACACATCGTGCAGGGACGCTGGATCATCCGCTGCGGGTTTCGCATTTGCTCATCGAGATAGCGATGGTCGTACATCACGGCAACCGGTGACCGATCAAACGCATCCGGATTGGACGTCAGACTTTCCGCCGTCATTCGTCGTCGGCGTAGCTTGGGCACTGAGTCCATTGGCGAGCGGGAGAGAGACAACTGCCTGGCCGCCATGTCGTAGTATGGCGACAGAGTCTCGATATCGCGCAGAGCCGTCGGCCAACGTGACTGTTGAAAAGTTTCCGGGTGAGGCCGCAGTGCAACATTGGCGTTGATCAGCGAAGTTCCGCCCAACCCGCTTCCCGCAAGAATGTTGACTTCATCGTTGAACTGGATATTGAACAGCCCCAACGGGTTGATGATCTGGCCCCGTTGAGCTCCCATCATTTGTTGGCGCGTGCTGCCAAAAGCACCGTTCATATTGTCCGGAAACGAACCGGGCACCCACTCCTTTCCGCGCTCCAAAATGGCAATCCGATGCCCGTCCCGCATCTTCTGTGACAGCCGGGCGGCACAAATTGCGCCGCCATAACCTGAGCCGATGACGACGACGGAAAAATGCAGATCGTCGGCCCGTTTTGCCGAGTTGAACAGTTGCCGGATCGGACTGGAAAGACTTCCGCCGAACTGGGCCAGCGAATTGCAATAGTCCTGTGCAGCCTGGGCGTTTACGACGTTGTCACAGGGTTTCCGCTGCGGAACCTGGGGCAGCGCGCAGCCCTGATCCTGGGCCCTCGCTTTCTTTCCATTCAATCCGGCTGCGGCCAACGCAGAAACGCCGGCAATTCCGCTTTTCAAAATCTGTCGCCGGGAAGGTTCGGTCTTTGCGACTGGAGATTCGTTGCTGTTTCCGGCAGGGTTTCGGTCGGCCATTGGTTGCCAAGCTGTCAAAAAAGATTCGGACGGTGAGACGCCGAACCAGCGAATTCGCCGGGGTCCGGTTAATCCGATTCATCGGGCCAGGTACACCCATGACTGTTATTCCGCCTGTCCAAACGCACAGGAAACGGCAATTGCCATCGCGTCGTACCGTCTCGGCAAACTGTACCGCTAGCAGAACACCGATCCCGTGACCGGCAACTCGCCGCATTCCAGTCCCAGCATCACGCAATTGATTCCGGATCCGATTCCCAATAACGCCGCGCGGTGGCCGGATCCAATTACTTTTTTTTCCACCGCATCGGCCAGCGTAATCGGCAGCGCGGCCGAACCCGTGTTACCCAACCAGGGAAACGTGGTGTGATCATTTTCCGGATCGAGCCCCAGTGATTCGAGCATCATTTTCTGATGTGCGACTCCGACCTGGTGGCAAACCGTTCGTTGAATGTCGTTCCTGGTCCAGCCGGTGTTGGAAAGAAATTCGTCCAAGGTCGCGACGCCGGTTTCCACACCGCGAACCATCAACTCGTGCGAGTCGGTTTTCATTAACGGTTGAAAGCTTCCACCAGCCAGGTCTTCTTCGCTTCGGCACAATTCATTCCATTTCGAATTCGCGCGAACGGCACCACCCACCAATCGCGTGAGACCGGGAATCAGCCTCAAATTCGCGACCAAAATCGCGCAACTGGCCGAACCAATCGTCAGCGATGCAACGCTGTCCTTGATCGATTGACGCGTCAACGTCATGTCTTCATTCAAAGATCGGACTGTTGTTTCTACAAGGCCGCGCCCGCTCTCCGAACCGACAACCAAACCCGCATCGATTTGTCCCAGTTCGATCATGTTCGCGATCTGAACAATGCCGTTCAAAATTCCAAGGCACGCGTTCGAAACATCGTAGACGTGGCAGCCAGGGCGAAGTCCAACTTCATGATGAACGCTGCACGCTGTTGCCGGTTCCAAATGGTCCCGGCAAACCGATGCATGAATCAGGCAGCCAATTCTTTCTGCCGAAATTCCTGACGCTGAAATTGCGTTGCGGCAACTTTGAATACTGACCTCGCCAGGCCGGGTCGAACCCGGAAAAAAACGCCGCTCACGAATGCCCGTCATCAATTCCAAACGCCCGGCGGGCAACTTCAACCGCTCATACAGCGGCTGCAACCAGCTTTCGAGCGTTTCTGTCGGGACAATTTCGCCAGGCAAGGCGTAACCGATAGCCGCGAGTCCAACTTTTGAGTATTTCATTGCTTTTTGTGGGGTATTTCCTGTCGTGGCTCAAGACTGGCCGAGGCCCTGGGCAATTCAGTCACTTGGCAAAAACTGCTAGCTGCTGGCTGAAACCATACCAAATCCAGGGCGACAAATTGGACTTGCGGAAAATGTGGTTTGTTTGTTGCAACTTGTTCGGCAGGAATTCAACATGGGTTCTACAGGCCGAGGGAAAGTCAGGTGTTGACGTCCAGCCTGTTCCCGTTGTCTTTTAAGGAGATGGGCCGACAGACGCCTTAGGGAAGAATCGTTTGTCGGAGCCGGACAACCAACTGGCTGTCAAAATTGCGATTAAGGGTCGAAAAGATTCCGGCCTCACGTAACGTCGACAGCCCAGCGAACTGCCAAGTGCTCTGCCATAATTATTCCGATCTGCCTCGCAGGTATCTGCTGAACCAGCACTCCCGCCAGACGACCAAGTCTAGCCATGTCCAGGACGGACCAAAAGGAGTATTCGATGCATACCAAGCCTCTGATCGGGATGAACGCTGATTTTCGCAAAGCCAACGGCAATCAACCATCTTTTTCAGCACTTCCAGCTGGTTACTATGACAGCATCCTTCGTGCTGGTGGCATTCCGGTAATTCTTCCACCCATGAAGTGCGAAGACGACATCAACGCGGTCCTCAGCCGCCTGGACGGTTTCCTTTTGGTTGGCGGAGCCGATCTCGACCCCCGCTTTGACGGGTTTATGTTGCATCCTGCCGTCAAGCCGATGGACGTCCGCCGCGAAGAGTTTGACCGCTTGCTGGCCCGACAAATTTGCACCCGCCACATGCCCGTCATGGCCATCGGAGCCGGCTTGCAACTGCTCAATCTGACCCTGGGCGGAAATCTGTTTCTGCACATTCCGGATGATCTGCCGGACGCATTGCCCCACAAGGATCCACTCGACCCATCACACCGACACGGCCTGGTGATCGAGCGTGGATCGCTGATGGACCGCGTTTACGGCGAAGGTGAAATTCGTGTCAGCAGCCGGCATCACATGGCCCTGGATGAAGTCGCCCCCGAGTTGAAAGTAACAGCCCGTTGCGCCGACGGCGTTGTCGAAGCCGTAGAAAGTAATTGTCCCGATTGGTTCGTCGTCGGAACCCAATTCCATCCTGAAAACGAAGCTTCGTCCGCTTTGGACATGCGAATCTTCGAAGAATTCCTCGACTCGATTCGTGAAGTTTCTTCGATCCCAATGCGAGTTGCCGCCTAGCTGAACAACACCATTTTGTGAGCCGTGACGCGTGAGCGGCCGGGTCGTGCAGTTACCCGGTGCCTCACGGCCCACGGCTCACCTGAACAACACCATTTTGTGAGCCGTGACGCGTGAGCGGCCGGGTCGTGCAGTTACCCGGTGCCTCACGGCTCACCTGCGTTTCCTGAATGGCAAAAAAGCCAACCGACTGAAAACCAAACGCAAGTTGAAAGTACCTCCTCAAAAAACGGCGGGTTCTCGCGGTGAATTTGAAATTCGCCCGGCGGACCCGTTGTTTTTTTGACCATCCAAACAGTTCGCAATGCATTCTCCCGACTCCGCCGAGTTTCGAAGATTCTGGACCGAGGACCGGATCGATCGCTCGTTTGTGGCCAACGCTCACCGGATGATGATCGGTTTGCGGGTCGCTCACGACTGGAGCCGCATTTTCGGTTCCCTGGTTGTTGCCGGCGGGCGAGGAAAATTTCTTCAGATCCGCCACTCCCAGGAAATGTCCGTCGATGTTCCCGACGAATTGGCAGCGCGATTGCAGGAAATCGGAAACTCTGGCGACTCAAGCCTTTCCAAAACCATACAGGCCAAACAGGACCTGGCGGATTTCCAGGCAGGACTGGTGGAACGGCTGAGCCAATACGCGGGAAAATACGTTGACCGGATTTTGGCTGTGACCGTTACCGATCGAGGATTCTGGAGCAGCGATTTCGACGGCGCGATTCTGTATCAGTCCGCTTGTGATCCCGACCGGCTGGCGGAAATTGCCGGGCTAAGTGTTATCGATGCTTTGCCAGCTCGTGATCTTGCGGCATCAGGAACCGGAAACTTTCTCGATTCACTACCACTCTGGTTCATGTTTGCCGACCGCCAATTGCGCGGAGCAACGTCCAATTCCCTGGCGCTCCTTCTGGATCGCGATCCGCACTGGTTTTTGCTGCCAGGATCGGACGGGCTGGACGATTTGTTACCGGCCATCGTCTCGGGAAGAATTTTTGAAGACACACAGGTCCGTCGCTTGTCGAACCGGCTTGTGGCAATGGTCAAGGCCTGCGAAAGGCCTGACGCAGAACTTCCAATTGGAACTGCCCACGTGATAACTGACGGACCAGGGCCAGGCGTCGACTCAAAAAACCTGATCGCTCCACTGGAACACGCGGGAATCGCGGTCGAATTCTTCAAACCGACTTCCGAACTCACGCCGACGGAAACCATTGCAGCCAGATCAACAGCGTTGTTGGGGCTATTGTTTACCGACCAGTTGCCGACCAATATTCCGGACATGACCGGCGCAACCGGACTGCGTCTGCTCGGTCGTTTGACACCCGGAAAACCATTTTCCTGGCGAAATTTGCTGGCCGTAATGGCGGACAGCCAATCCACACCCATGCGGTTGCGCGATGCAATCTGATCGCGATTTCTAGTCCGGGGACTTAAGGCCTTTGAGCATTTCCACAAACCCTGCGGCGTGTTTTTCAACCAGCTCAGCCGGACCGGAAAACTTCAGGAAGTAACTGGCGTCACTTTCCATCTCAATGATCGCAGCCAGCATGCGGTAGTTTTCCCGCTCGGTTTTGGGTGCGATCGGCCCCATCCCTTCCAGGAATGTTCCCGAGATATCCACCTTGTGGATTTTCAGCTTGCCAACTTCCAATTCTTCCATTTTGGCAAGATCTTTTGTGGCCGAACCGTCAGGTTGAACAAACTGGCCGTACCATCGATCAATATTCGCTTCCACCGATCCGCCAGCCAGCATTCCGGTTACCCGACCAACTGTTTCTTCGTCTTCGCCGGGCACTGAATACTCGACTTCGATCATGGTGGAAGCGGGAGTCACTTCTTTCCAGCTTTCAGGAACAATCACTTGAAGGCCGCCGTCAGCGATCATTACTTTCTTGCCGGCTGCTTCGGCTGCACCTTCGTTTGTAGTGGATTCACTTTCTCCTTCAGTAGCATCTGAAGCTTCAGTAGCACCGGCCTCCTGGATTGCACCTGCCTGGCCTTCCTCCTTGGACTTGAGTTCGGCCTCGCCGTCCCCCGTTTTTCTTTCTTGTCCAGGTACCCGGTCAAAGCCATCATCCATGACTCTCGCAGCAAGGGCTGCTTCGCGGGAGCCATTTCCTTCAACGGGCCCGCGGTTACGCGATGCAGGCGACCGCTGGTTAGCCTGGGCCGAAGCAGGGATATCGCTTTTCTCCGGCTTGGCACATGAAATAGTCAGCAGCAAAAACGAAAAAGTCAAAATTGCAACAATTGCGCGAGACATGGTCGCGATCTCCAGAAATATGAATGACGGTTAATCGGGTTCACCGGCAATGCTCCCGATATTGGATTTTTCCTGCTCTGCACATCTCAATGTCAACGACGTTCGGATTTTTGTCAACAATCCGAAGCAAAAGCGTGCGAAAAGCCAACAGTTTATGCCGATTCCATTTTCGCCCATGCCAAACGCCTGTCCAGTTTGCCGACGGCTATCACGCTTCCGGAGAATATTTCTCCGGGTGCATCGTCCGTTCGATGATTTCCGCATCGAAATAGTTGATCGACATTCCCGCATCGATCACCATCGATTGGGCGTTGATGCCGGATGATCGGGGGCTGAGCAGAAAAGCCGCTGCATTGGCAACTTCCGATGTCTGCACAGCCTGCCTCCGTGGAATCACCTTTTCGGCGTAAAGGTACGAATCGACATAGCCTGGAATGCCAGCCGATGCGCTGGTCTTCAACAAGCTCGGCGAAACAGCATTGAAACGCACCCGCGAAAACCGGCTGAAACTTTTTGCGAGGAAAGCAAGCGAAGACTCGAGAGCTGCTTTTACCGGAGCCATGAATCCGTAGTTCTCGCTGGCCATCCGGGTCGTCGAAATCGAGATTGTGATCACCGACGCGTCTTCGTTCAGCCACTGGCGAAAATGGTTGGACATTGAAATGAACGAGAAACAGGAGATGTCGATCGTTCGCAAAAACTGTTTCTTGCCTGTCTCGTGAAAGGGCTTGGCACCCCCTTCGTAATCGGCGAACGCAATCGAGTGAACCAGCCCATCGACCTTGCCGTGCTCCTGGCCAATCGTTTTGGCAACCGCTTCCAGCTGGTCCTCAAATTCGACGTCGCATACATATACGGTTCGATCCGCCAGAATTTTCGAAACTGATTCTTTCCGTTCTGGACTGCGAACCACGTAGATCACTTCCGCGCCCGCAGCCTCGACAACCAGTCCAATTTGAAATGCCACGCTCTTCCGGTTGGCGACTCCGAAAATCACGATCCGCTTTCCGGCCAGCTGCAAAAAGTCTTCCACGCGAAAACATTCCAGTTCATTTGAACAAAACGAAAACCGGCAGGTTGAGGCTCCCGCCGATACACGATTCAACCAGTTCAACCTGTCGGCATCGCCTCAGCCTGGGGGACCATCGTACAGGCAAACGTCAGCCTCGCTACATTTTGTTTCCCAACCTGAATTTTGGCCGACAGATAAAAAGCCGTCGAAACCGACTCATCGATCGTAGCCGTCACGGTTACCGTTTCGCCAGGCCGAATCATCCTCTTCAGCCGAATTCCATCCATCCGGGTAACAACCGGTACTCCGCCCCCTTCGATTCCGCGTTTCGCCAGCAGGATCGCTCCGGACTGCAGCGCCGTCTCGCACAAGATCACGCCCGGAACAATCGGGAAATCGGGATAGTGCCCCTGCAGAAAATACTCGTCATCGCGATACGTTTTTTCACAAACAATCGTATCGTTTTCGATGGATACAACCCGGTCCACCAGCAACATCGGCGGCCGATGCGGGATCAACTTTTGAATCTCTTCACTGTTCAACATCTCGTTCGTCCGTCCGGTGAAAACTCAATTGGGGGCGAGGGCGGGCTCGGCCGACAGAAAATTCATCACGTCGTTCGCAACAATCACGCCGTAGTTGATCGTACCCAGCCAACCCGACATGATGATCCCGCAACTGCCAGCGTGATACAGTCCCGGCACTTGCTCGGGCAAGGCACGGCTGACAGCAAGCCCTTCGAACTTGGTTCCGAAACTGGCCCCGGCCAAATGTTGCGTGTAGTGTTCAAACGTTCGCGGCGTCGCGGCTTCAGCATGCACAATTCGTTCACGACAGTTCGGCACATACTTTTCCAGTGCATCCAAAGTCGTTTCCACCAGATCGGCCTTGCTCGCCGCATACTCTTCCTCATTCAGATTCGCCCAATCCTCGTACCGCGCATTCGTGCTGGAGACGATCAGATAGCGTGATTTGGCCTGGGGCCGAATGTCGGGATAATAAAACGAAAACGTGCGGCTGGTGATATTTCGGCTAAGCAGCAAATCCGTGTCAAACTTCTCCGCAGTGCTGCAGAATAAAAGATCGCCCGTGTCCCGATCAATTTCGTCATTCGGACCGAGTGCCATATAGACCTGGGTGCTGGAACTGTTCAGCCGCACCGCCCGGGCCTGGTCGGCAAAACCGCGATCCAGCCGGTCTTCGCCAACCATTCCAAAAATCGTGGCATTCAAATTGGCATTGCTGACGATCGTATCGGTCCGAATCTCGCGTCCGTTAACCTGAACCGAATGAACCTTGCCGTCCTTCAACAAAATCTTTTCCGCCGTGCATCGAATGCGGATATCGACATTGTTTTTTCGCATTTCCGCTTCCATCGCGTTAACCAGTCCGTCGGTCCCGCCTTCAAAAGTATAAACGCCTTTCGACATGAAATTCGAGAACACAATCCCGTAGGTCAAAGCCGGGTCCTCCAACGTCGATCCGTTGGCATAGGTGATCGGTTCCATCAGCAAACGGATAACATCCTCCCGCCCGGGAAAGAACCGGTCGAACAACTGGCGGGTCGTCACCGATTGATCGTCATAAAAATTCATGTTGCGGGCGGTCGTGAAAAACTCGTCGACGGTCTTCATTTCCAGTCCAAACTTGCCGGTCAACAAATCCGTAAAGTGCTTCCGGTCAAAGGAAGTCGTCAGCGAAAACATCGGGTTGTCGAAGCGGACACCGTGCAACTGCACAATCGAGTCAGCAATTTTTGCATTCCAGTATCGCTTGCAACTCTTGAGCATTCCGTATGGAAACCCATGCAGCGAAATATCGAACAGGTGCCCGCCCGGCCGTTTGAACCAGGTTGCCAGTCCGCCCAATTTGTAATGTTGTTCCAGCAGCAGAACCGAACGGCCTTCGCGCGCAAGAATATTCGCGGCAGTCAGGCCTCCCAGCCCGCTTCCAATCACCACGACGTCATAATGCGGCTGGGCACCAGCCAAAAAATCCTTGGGCATCAACTTGCCTTCATCAATCAAATACGGGGATGTACATCACGCCAAAAACAAACATGCTCCCTGCCGTCAAGATTATGCGATAACTCTCTCCATCTCAACGCCGGGGTTTGGAACAGCCCGAATCGGAGCCTTCGTCTTCCGGCAACTTCTTGTCACCGGTGTCTTTTCCCGCCAGGTCTCCGAAGTAAACAGCAGACGCCCGTACAGGCAGACCGTCGATGCTCTTCGTTCGGCTCGCAACTTTTTCAAGCCACTTCTGCGGGTCGGTTTGTGCATGATACCTAACCAGCGTTGGCCGCTCCTTTTTCAATTCCATCATCGGAACGCCAAATCCGCAGCTCGTTTGGACGCTGTCAATCACAACCTCAAAAATCTGGCGGGTCCCCGGCAACAGCTCAAAGTTTTTGGCAAGGTCAGCCCAATCTTCGTCGCCGGGCAATACGGGCCTGCCCGTGCCATAAATTCGCAAAATGTTCGCAGGCCCACTGAAACTGCAAAACATGACCGTGATCCGGCCATCAGCAACCAAATGAGCGTGCGTTTCGTTCCCCGAACCTGCAAGGTCCAACCAGGCAACAGTTCGGTCGTTCAAAACCCGAAAGACATCATATCCCTTGGGAGAAAGATTAATCCGGCCATCGGCAGCAGACGTCGCGACAAAAAACACGGGCTGATTGGTGATGAATTCCCGTTGTTCGGGAGCAAGTGAATCAGAAAAATCTGCCATCTTGGTTCTGGGGAAAACACTTTGATCGTTTGGAAATTCCGGATCAGTCTTTCAGGCAATGCATGTTGGCCATGGAAATTCCGCTCATCATGGCACCGACAATTCCGACAAAACCCTGATCCGTTCCGCACAGGAACATGTTCTCCAAATGGGTCGTCCCGTCCAGTGATTTGTCCGGCGCACCGTACACCGCGCCATTGTCATGCCAGGTAAACCGGCGAATCGTCGTCGGTGTAAACAGGTCGGTGTCGATCACACGGGATCGAAAATCCGGCATGAACCGCACACAGGATTCCATTGTCCGGTCGTACCATCGCAATTTTGCACGGGCGTAGTCCTCTGGAACCAACGCGTTCCAGCGGTCGAAGCTGGCAATCGCCGTGACCCGAATGACTCCCTCCGACAGTTCCCCTTCCTCCGGTGTGTAGGCGTAATTGTTGGGCGAACAAATCACGCCCGTACGCAAATCACAAAAATCGTCCTTCGGCGGCGTCCAGTTGAAAACCGGGCTGTCGTTAAAAAAAACAATCGTTCGGTCAAAGCCGATGCTCGCCGGCTGGCAATTCAAAACGGAAATCGCCTCGATAAAAGTCATCTGGCCAGCGATCCGCGGATCGGGCTCGCTGGTGTTATCCACCATCCGAAGCGTTTCCACATGACCGGCCGATGAGAGGACCCGCTTCCCGGTCAACTCGCGGCCATCATCCAGCCGCACAGCCACAGCCCGATTCCCGTCCGTCAAAATCCGGCTGACTCCGCTCCGCAACATCAGCTTGCCGCCGAGGCCGCGAAATTTTTTCACAAGATGTTTCAGAATCAGGCGCACACCCTTGTAGGGCCGGGCAAAGCCTTCCAAAAAAATACTGCGAAACATAATGCAAAATTGAGCCCACGCCATGTCGTGCTCGCGCGGGTTGCCATACCACATCAGCGGACACAACAGCATCTCCCGCAGCATCGGATCGGTAATGATCGTCGCCAACCGTTCACGCGCCGAAATCTCGAACATCGATTGATCGAGGTCGTCGTAGTCGGTGATCTCGTTCGTCAATCGGCGCAGCGCATCCTGCTGGCCGGGAAAGACCGACGCGACTGAATCGAGCAGCGTTTCGATCCGGTTGTCGAATTCCAGTCGCGCATCGGGAAAACAAATCGACGACCCACGCTGTTCGGCGAGGGCAAAGTCCTCCCACTTCATGCGCAGTTGCCGCAGAATTCGGGACAATGGGCCTTTTTTCGCACCCTTCTCAGTGAAGTTCGTAACCGCGTGCAACCCGACGTCATGGTCGCGGCGATTCATGCGATAGAACGAATTCAGCCCGCCAATCGTGGTGTGCCGTTCCAGAATGCAAACGCGCTGGTCGTAGTAAGCCAGTCGGATTCCGGCCGCCAACCCGGACATCCCCGCGCCAATAATGATCGTGTCAAATTCTTCAGCCATCGGGCCAGAACGGCTCCCACAAAAAAACTGGCCTTCAGCCGGAACAGCCGCACATTTCCAAACACGCCGAATCTAGGCAACCGTTTCCGCCATTCGCGGCGTCAGATAATTGACCGTGCTCTGCATCGAAGCCAGCTGCGGATAGTCTTCTTCCGGAACCTGAACGCGATAACGCTTGCGAAGCTCCATCACGATGTCCAGAAAGTCCATGCTGTCCAGTTCCATTTGATCGCGAAACGATTTCACGTCATCCAAATCGGACAAGTCTTCGTCCGGCGCAATGTCGCCAAGAATATCAATAATGGCCAGTCGTATGTCTTCGGGTGCCATGAGCTTCTCCTTCGGAACTGATTCAGATCAGTCGGTGAATCGTTTGACTATCAACGCCGAGTTGATACCCAGCATGCCAAACGAGTTGTTCAAAATATAGTCTACCTGTCCAGTCTCCCGCGGCTGGCCATGAACCAAACCGGGAATGTCACAATCGGGATCGAGATCGTCCACGTTGATCGTCGGATGAATCATGTTGTCGTCAAAAGACGCCATGTTGCCAGCCAGTTCAATCGCACCAGCCGCTCCCATCGCGTGACCGATAAAACTCTTGGCGTTGTTCACAAACGTCCGATTACTCTTGCCAAACACCTCCCGAACGGCGACGCATTCCAGCGTGTCCCCGTTGGAAGTTCCCGTCGCATGCGTGCTGACGATGTCGATTTGTTCCGCGTTCAATCCGGCCCGCTTCAGGGCCTTGTTCATGCACTGGGCCTGGCGTTCCGGGTTTGGCAAAACAAAATCAGTCGCGTCGGTGTTGATCGCATGACCAACAATCTCACCGTAGATTTTTGCCTTTCGTGCTTTGGCATCCGACAGCCGTTCCAGCACGTACAAACATCCCCCTTCCGCGACGACAATTCCGTTTCGGTTTTTGTCGAACGGTCGCGATGCCCTGGCGGGATCAGCGTGGCTGGCCAAAGCTCCCTGGCTGGCAAAGCCCGCGAAGATTCCAAACGTATGAATGCTTTCCGAAACACCCCCGGCAATTGCCAGGTCGCATTCGCCCAGTTGCAACATCTGCATTCCCTGGATCATGCCGGCATTCCCGGCAGCACATGCGGCACCGATTGTGTAATGTGGCCCGGTGATTTGCATGTTCAGCGCGATCTCGCCAGCCGGATTGTTCGCGACTGTGCGGGGGTTGTGATGATGCGACCAGAACGAAGTGTCGTAATCGTAACCCTTGATCTGATAGACCTCGTTCTCGGTCTCGACGTTGCCATGTTCAGTGACACCGACATAAACCCCAACGGTCGAACGGTCAAAATTCTCCCAGTCAATTCCGCTGTTCAACATCGCTTCGTTGGCACAATAAATCCCAACGCTTCCAGCCCGGGTTCCGCGTCGGGCATCTTTTCGGGACTGGTGCCGGTTGACTTCAAAATTGCAAACGCCGGCCAGCGTCGGCCCAAAATAACGAATCTCGTAAGGCACAACGCCGCTACGACCGTTCAGCAGCCCTTCCCGCAATTCCGCAATGCTGTTTCCAATCGGCGCAGTCAGCCCAATGCCGGTAATGACTACCCGCATCGAATCTGGCATTTCGGACTGGACGGTATTTGCGATCATGAATAATCCTGGCCATCAACGGCGATCCATCCGCAGTTCAAGACTTGCGAATGGTAATGAATGATTTGGGGTGTTGACGATCAGCTGGAACTCCCGAGAGACCCCAAATCAGCATGAAAAAATAGTGTTTTTGCAGCCCATTGGCAACGGGCCAAATCCGCCAAGGCACCGCGATTTGCCGACCGTTCGAACGGCGAACTCCTGAATTCAACAGGTTTCCTGCTTCAACGACGCTTTGTTCCAATTGCGGCAAAAAAGCAGTCCGCATCCGGGTTTTTGTGTTGCAGGCTGCGAGATTGTACGAAACTGTGTCGAAGCCGGTTCGGCATCACCACCTGTACTTTTCCGCACAGGTCGGGGACCCCTGCTACGGTTGCATCAGTCAATACCCAATGATCCGTCCAACCGTTTCATTCCCTGATCCAAACTGATCTGTGGCGAGAAACCGAAATCGCGACGGGCCCGGTCCAGGCTAAAATAGTGCGACCTGGCAAGCTGTGCGGCCAGGAACCGGGTCATCCTCGGTTCGCGCTCGATGTCAAACATCTCGTGATAACATTCCAGAACGTATCCCAAACGATAAGCCCAGTAATAGGAAATCGTCTGCTTCACACGAGGCAGTCCCGCCATCTGAAGAATCTCGTTGATCCAGTCCCAGCAGTTGACCGGATCGCCCTGCGACAAATAGTAGGCCCGCCCGCAGACAGGTGACCCGGTACTCATCGCCTCCGCCGCCTGAACATGTGCCACCGCTGCGTTCTCAACGTAGATATTGTCGATCTGATTCGTACCGTCTCCCACGCGCCGCAATTTGTTTTGCCTTTGCCGTTCGATAATTCGCGGAATCAGATGTCGGTCGCCGGGCCCCCAAATCAAATGCGGCCGAAGCGCACAGGTCATCAATCCCGATCCGTCATTCGATTGCAAGACATGCTGCTCGGCCATCGCTTTCGATTTTGGATAGTTTGCCAGAAACTTTGTGGCATACGGGGCCGTTTCATCAACATTAATCTGATGATCGCCGGTAAACGTCACGCTGGGACTGCTCGTATAAACCAGTCGCCGGACATCGTTCTCCTGGCAAGCCTGAACAACGTTTCGGGTCGAGAGAACGTTATTGCTGTGGTAGTGCTTCCAGTTGCCCCAAATCCCGGAAACACTGGCAACATGAAAAACCACATCAACTTCGCGACAAGCGTTTCGAATCGGATCGATACTTCGCAAGTCGCCGTGGACCAAATCGACACCGCTGGCTGAAAGGGCTTCATCCCGCCGACGTACCAGTCCGCGCACGGTGTACCCGCACTCGATCAAATGGCGAACGAGATAACGTCCCAGAAATCCGGTTGCACCAGTAACCAGTGCACGCTTCATGATGAAAATCCTGGTGGGTCGGGGTCACGACAGCGAATTGCCCGCAGAGCACCGGAACTCCAATGGGCCAAATCCAAACCGGCCCCGGTGCATTTGGACAGCCGGGAACTGTAGTGGATCTTGCTAAAGATCCCCGTACCACAGGATCTTTGGCAAGATCCACTACCCCAAAATTCCGGCGCCTCAAACCGCTAGCCGGAATATCGCTGCAAAAGTTTTGGCGAAGTTTGCAGGACCAGCTGGGCCAATTCGAATTGTGCAAACCATTCTGACGTAATCACAGCCTGTCGGCTATCACCAGACTCCACGATCCCGGTCGAACACGTCGATCCACATGTTCGACCGGCCAGCATCCGGTACTGCGAAACTGTCTTGTCACCGCCCCGCAACACGGGCTCAAAATCCTCGTTCATCCAGACAACTTGCGGCACCCTCGCTGCTCCACAAACCTGAAGTTCCGCCGCCAACTGCAAATTCGCATCGCGATCAACAAAGCGAAGGTCGATCATCGACGAGGCACTGGCGATTCGGAAAAAAATCGGGCACTGGCGAACGCAATCACCGCACCACGCCCCAGCCATGCACAAAACCGG
>JAYVKA010000432.1:0-8688 GCA_043768885.1 Planctomycetota bacterium | reverse complement strand
CGTCGTTGTGTGAAATCGCAGCTGATGATAGGGAACCATCCGAATCGCTTCGAAAAAACGATCCCGCAGAGTTCTCAGCCGATCCAGCTGCCGCGCGTACTCGGGGGGCCTTCCCCGCATTACATTGAAATGAAACAGGATGTTCCAGGTCCCCAATATCGTCTGTGGGTTCAATGACAGAAAACGGCAAAGACCGGACAACTCGACTTCACTCGCCGTCGCAATCAGGACGTGATCGTCTGGAGTAAATTCGCGATTACGAAACAAACGATGGCAATCTTCGGCAAACTGCGTGACTGATTTGTTCCAGATCTGGGCCGGACTTCGCCTTGCCATTTTCTGCGACCAATTTCGCAACCGTGCTTTCCAGCCATTCCCGCCCGGCGAATCAAACTGCCAGCGATCATTGCGATCCAACCCGGCCAACAAACTTCCATTTCCATAGATCGTGTTTCGGAACTCAGCCTGAACCGGCAATTCGTTTTCCAGGTACTTGCCGCGAAATCGGCGATTGGCTCCGATCAATACCTGTTTGCCACTGACCAGTGCGGCCTGGCCAACCGAAGCCGCAAATCCGGCATGATGACTGCCGAAATCAGTTAATGAATGGTCGATGATCGTTAACGAAGCCACCGGCGCGGGTCCTTCCGCAAACTGTGTTTTTTGTTCTGCCAGCAGGCAAAAGTGGCGTGACACCTACGGGTCAAATAGTAGCGGCTTTCAAGCGACAGGGTCAACGTCATCCAATCCAGTTCAACCTGTTCATGACAAATGCCAGCAGTACCTGGATGGAAATGCTGGCAATTGTGAAATGTGAAATGGATCGGCGGATTATTGCCAATGCCGGAACCATCGTTACCGTTTTAACGGGAACAATCGCCCGCCATATATGGCAGTTTCACCCAACTCCTGCTCGATCCGCAGCAATTGATTGTATTTGGCCATCCGGTCACTTCGGGACGCCGAACCGGTTTTGATTTGTCCGGTGTTCAGCCCAACCGCCAGATCGGCAATCGTCGAGTCCTCGGTTTCGCCGCTGCGATGGCTGGAAATACTGGTGTATCCGGCCCGGTTCGCCATGTGAATTGCTTCGATGGTTTCGGTCAAAGTCCCGATCTGGTTGACCTTGATCAGGATGCTGTTGGCAATTCCTTCGTCGATACCACGCTGCAATCGTTGGGTGTTGGTAACAAACAGATCGTCGCCAACCAGTTGCACCTTTTTACCAAGCCGTTCCGTTAACAATTTCCAGCCCGCCCAATCGTCTTCGCTGCAACCGTCTTCGATCGAGCAGATCGGATACTTGTCTGCCCAGGCAGCGAGAAAATCGACCATCCCGGCCGAATCGAGGTCCTTGCCATCAATGCGGTAAACCTTTTTCGTCGAGTCGTAAAACTCAGTCGCTGCGACGTCGAGCGCAATTTGCACCTGTTCCCCGGCTTTGTATCCGGACTTTTCGATCGCGGACATGATCAACTCGAGGGCCTCGCCGTTGCTTGCAAGGTCCGGAGCAAATCCGCCTTCGTCGCCGACCGCCGTGTTCAGTTTCCGGTCGTGAAGGACTTTCTTGAGGTGATGAAAAATTTCGACTCCGCAACGAAGAGCGTCGCTGAAACAGTCGAATCCCAATGGCATAACCATGAATTCCTGGACGTCGACCGAATTGTCGGCGTGCTGTCCGCCGTTGATGATATTCATCATCGGGGCAGGCAAAACACGGGCCGCAGTGCCGCCGAGATAGCGATATAGCGACTGGTTCGTGGAGATCGCCGCCGCCCGGGCAACTGCCAGGGACACGCCCAATATTGCATTTGCCCCCAGGTTCTTTTTGTTTTCCGTTCCGTCCAGATCGATCAGGAATTTATCGACTGCCGATTGTTCGGTCGCGTCCATACCGGCGATTTCATCGGCGATTTGTTCGTTGATGTTCGCAACAGCTTTGGTGACACCCTTTCCCATGTAGACCGCCTTGTCGCCATCACGCAGTTCCCAGGCCTCGTGGGCTCCTGTGCTGGCACCGCTCGGAACAGCCGCCCGGCCAAAAGAGCCATCCGACAAAGCCACATCCACTTCGACTGTGGGGTTTCCGCGACTGTCGAGAATCTGCCGTCCGACTACGTCAATAATTGTGCTCATGGAACTCCTGCCATCTGCCTGTTATGCGTTCGAAAAACAACGCGGTGATAATTCCGTGCAGTCCCGGATTCGATGGCGAGTTGCATTCGTGCCATCCACGCGGGATAACTGTGTTGCCAGTTGAAACTCCAATGAAATCAGGGCTGGCAGCGTCATTTTGCAGTTTTTCAGCTGTTTTGACAGGGGCAGCATTGCGACGGAACGTTTTTTGTCGCAGTGATTCACTGGCTGTGATTTCGCAATCGCAATTTTGAATTCATCAACAAATCCATAATGTTTACCGGCCTGGTCGAAGAACTCGGAACCGTTTCCCAAATCACCATCGACGGCGAGGCGGCACGGCTGTCGATAAATTGCCCGTCGATCGCCGCAGATGTCCAGCTTGGCGACAGCATTTCTGTTAGCGGTTGTTGCCTGACCGTCGTGCAAAATGACGATGCGGTAGTCAACTTTGATGTTGGCGATGAAACGCTTCGACGAACCGGACTGGGAACTCTATCAGTTGGCGACCCGGTAAACCTGGAGCGGGCTTTGCGGGCAGGAGATCGACTGGGTGGCCACTACGTTACCGGTCACATCGACGCCGTGATCCGGATACGTTCAAGGACCGACAGCGACGAGTGGTCTACGGTCTGGTTTGAGCTTCCAACTCGACTCGCTGGTCAAGTCGCCGAGAAGGGCTCGGTAACGATCGATGGAGTTAGTTTGACAGTCGTTGCCGCCGAGACCGATCGATTTAGCGTGATGCTTGTTCCGCACACACTGAAAATCACGACTCTGGGTTTCAGAAAAACCGGTGACGGAGTCAATTTCGAAACGGATATTCTGGCCAAATACATCCAGCGTCAAATGGATTTGAGGCAACTGGATTCGTCAGGCAAAAACTGAATTTTCTTTCAGCAGCCCCTGCAAGGCCGTGTCATGCTGGTGCCGGCATGGCCAAGGCCGTTCCGGCAGATGCCGATTTCTTTGCCGTCCGCCAAATGTAACCATCGACAATAAAGTGGTGCAAATTCACCGTGCCCCAAACCATCAGAATCGAGTTTTCGAGGTTAAAGCCCGCCCAGCCGTACATCAACGGCCAGGTAATGAAAAGGAACATGCCGAGAAAAACACTACCCAGATAAAACGTCGAGACGTGAAACAGCGGACTTTTTGTATTGCCCGGCTGCTTCATCTTGTCCTGCGTATGGACGATGCAAATGATCACCAGATATTGCAGTGAATGAAAAATCGTCGCCCAAAACCATGCGTCCGTATACGAAAGCGCAACCCACCACAATCCGTTCGTTGCAACGATCAACCACGCGATCAAAGGCAGCGTCTTGCCACGGTCTTGTAGCATGAAGAACACAATGTTCGGCAGAGCAAAAATCAGCACGGCCAGAGCGATACCGGTTTTGTAAATCACCGATGCAACGGCTGGATAGGCCTGGATCTCGACGAACCACGCCAATCCCGATTCTTCCGCGAGCAAGAACGCGCGGACAAACGGCAACATGCAAATGCCCCAGAACAGCCGCTTCTCAAACTTGTTCAGAATGCAACCGGACCGAAAACAATACATCAAACCCAGGCCATACGCCTGTGCCGCATAATGATACGGAGACCAGGTTTCGGCCAGCGCCCATAAATGCTTTCCAAGAATTTCTGGCCAAAGAATGCACATGGTCGTCACAAAAACCGCGATCGCCGGCAAGCCGTACGATGCAAACGCCCGATGCGGCACTTCGCCAGGCTTGGTGTACAATCGCACCGCCGATGAAGCAAAGTGCGCATAGTTGAATAGCAGAAAAACGTTTCGCTTGATGTCTGTGCTCTCCGGCGTGATTTCCGGATAGAGCAACACCAGAACGATTACCGGAATACTGACTGCCGAACCGATCAGCGCATAATCCCAGAACGGATGCAGATAACAACGTCCAATCAGCGGTGCCCAGTCGGAAACCGGTTGTTGCATCGTCTGTGTTGACATCGTTGCATGGACTCCATTCACAAGGAAAGCGATTCCTTCGCATCGTCCGACGCGCGCGGACATTTGGCTGCGGGAGAGTATCAGCCGGGAAAAATCGGGTAAATACCGATCTGCCAACGGCACCGTCCGCTTCAGATCAATGCGAACCTCCGGAATGGATACCTGCTATCTCCGGCAAAAGCTGCCACCGGGTTGCCGCTGAATCAGCTTGCGGATTTCTAGAACGCTGACGGTTGATAGCACTCGCGAAACCGGCAATCCGCTTTTCGAAACGATCGTATCGACATCGGTCGCATCAGCGGAAATTGCGTTCAACACGGCCCGCTCCTGGTCATTCAGCTTCATTTCAGCCGGGTGATGCATCGTTTCGCCGGTTGCCGTTTTTACAGGCAAAGCCAACGGACCCAACTCCTCAAGCACATCGTCAACGCTTTCGACCAACCTCGCTCCGTCCCGAATCAGTTGGTGGCATCCCTTGCTCAATCGGCTGTCCACCCGACCCGGAACAGCAAACACATCCTTGTTTTGCTCGTAGGCCAGTCTCGCAGAAATCAGTGCACCACTTCGTTCCGCTGCTTCCACCACGATTACGCCAAGTGACAATCCCGAAATGATCCGGTTCCGTTGCGGAAACGATGTGCCTCGCGGTTTCTCAAACGGCTCAGCTTCCGACAGCATCGCGCCTTGCAGCGCGATTTGCTTCGCGAGATCCTTGTGCTCGGGAGGATAAAGCTCCAGCAAGCCTCCCCCAAGCACCGCCAGTGTCCTTCCACCCGCAGCGATCGACGCGCGATGAGCCGCCTGGTCAATTCCCCGCGCCAACCCCGACACGATCGTAAAGCCGGCCATCGACAACCCGCGTCCCAGCTGTTCGGTTATCTTCAATCCGTAATTCGTGGCATGTCGAGACCCGACGATCGCAATGGCAATTCCATCTGCCGGCAACATGGTTCCCTGACGGTAAAGCACAATCGGCGGATCATGGATCCGTTTTAAGGAATCAGGATAGTCGTCAGAATCAAGCGTGACGATCCCGATACCATGCTTCGCACATAACGAAACCAGTTCCTGTGCCCTGTCCACCGAAGGAGCGTCTGCGATCGCGGCTGCCACCTTGGGCCCGACTCCATCCACTTCCAATAACTCCTGTCGCCGGGCCGCGAGCACGCTCTGGGCGTCACCGAATCGTTCCAACAACGCAGTGCAAATTCGCGGACCAACGCCGGAAACACGGCTGAGCGTCAAGATGGCAAGTAACCGTTCGTCTTTTTCAGTACTAACGTCGGTGTTGTCCCGATTCATTGTAATCACACCTCCGCAGAATACGCCGCTGTCACCGGTCCGTCGCCCGGCCACTCGACCAATTGGACCGAACCAATCGACTCGGCCAGCACCAACGGCGGATTCCCCTGTTTTCGCTTTTTGTCCCGCTTCATCGCGGCCAACAACGCCGAAGTGTCGGCCCTGTCCAGCACAACCGGCAACCCAAACGACTCCAACAAATTCGTTTGACGCATTTCGCATCTGGAATCGATCATGCCCATTCGCATTGCCAACCGCGCCGCGCACCCCATTCCCATCGCAACCGCTTCGCCATGCAGCCACGTTCCATAGCCCGACACAGTCTCGATCGCGTGACCAAAAGTATGACCGTAATTTAAAGTCGCCCGCAAACCGGACGTTTCCAACTCGTCATTCGCAACAATGCCGGCTTTGATTTCACAACACCGAACGATCAACCGTGTCATCACCGCCGGTTCGCGTTTCATGATAGGCCCAACATTCTTCTCTAGCCAATCAAAAAATCGTTCGTCGGCAATCATTCCGTACTTCACCACTTCCGCCAGCCCTGACCGAAACTCGCGCTCAGGCAAAGTATGCAATACCAGCGGATCAATCAAAACCTGTTTCGGCTGCCAAAACGCACCAACCATATTCTTTGCTGCGGGCAAGTTGATTCCGGTTTTGCCACCGACGCTACTGTCCACCTGAGCCATCAGGCTGGTCGGAATCTGGACAAACGGCAGGCCTCGCATGAATGTCGCCGCGGCAAAACCAGCCAGATCTCCCGTGACACCGCCACCCAGCGCAAATACAACCGTCCCGCGATCAGCTGAAAATTCGGCCAACTGCTCCCAAATTCGCCAGATCAATTCCAGCGACTTGGACTCTTCGCCGGCCGGAATATTGACCGAATGAACGATTGAAAAAGTCCCCTCGAGTCTTCGAACCACTGAGTCAAGGTAAAGCCCGGCAACATTCGAATCGGTAATCACTATCGCATGTTGTCGAGGCAGGTGTGTCGGCAATTCGGATTCGAGCCCGTCCAGCAATCCCGGACAAACCCGAATCGAATAGCTTCGATCGCCCAACGATACAATCACATTTTCCATTGCGACTTTCATTTCGATCCCGTTACGGCCGGTTTCACGGCTTCGGCTTTGCCTTCGCTAACCCGTATACTCCGTTGACCCAGGAATGTTCGGCCGTGCATGTCGGTCGTGCGGGCTTCGACCAAATGAACACCCGGCGACAACGCCCCAGCCAACTCCACCCGCCAAAGATGCGAACTCAAATTCGCACCACCCATTCGCGTACCGCCAAAGATCGCATGCAACTTGTCTTCTTCAGCCAATGCAACGTAGGACGGGTCGTTTTGTTCGACCTTGACCATCGGAGTCCATGCCTCGGACTTGTCGATCCGGTATTCAACCGTCGAACGGCTCGAACCGTTAAACACGTTCACGAACATTGCCAATCCCGAAACGGCATCTGCCGAAAGTTGCTCGGGCAATTCGATCCGCAGTTGCTGTCCGGCCTCAACCCCGGCGGCGTGATAGTCGAGTTCGTATTTTTTGCCGTCGAAGCGCAGGACCGTGTGTCCGTTCGGCCCTCCATCCGACATCATCGTGTGTGGAATTCCGCGTTCATCTTTTTTTCCAGACCACCAGTTTCCGCTGACAGTCACGTTGACGATATGATGATGCGGCTGTTGGCCAGCCCAACCATTGGATTCGTCAACAAAGACGTGGGTGTGATTGTGTGTATGGGCCGAAAGTGAAATACACAACGGACGGTCCTCGATCAGCCGAAACATTTCGAGTCTGTCCGCAGTTCCCAACAGAGGAACATGCATCAACAAAACTACCATTTGCTCTTTTGGAATGATCTCCAGATCCCGCCGCAGAAATTCCCGCTGCCTCGCGCCGAATTCCGCCTGAAACTGAAACGTTCCCGGTTTGTCCGCGACTTCGCCCCAGCCGATATTGTCCAACACAACAAAATGGACCTGGCCGTAATCGAAGGAATAATGGCTGGGTCCATAGTGGTTTTCGAAAGTTTCGTTGATCAGTTCCCGCGTCTTTACATCGGTGTTCACGTCGTGGTTGCCGATCACGTTGTACCAGGGAATTCCGATCAGCGCGACGGTTTCGTTCAGCGGCCCCATCACCGACAAATCGTCGAACACGATATCGCCCAACGTGACACCAAATGCCGATTGCGAACCAATTAGGTCCCGAACGACATCCTGTGCGACATAATCAACTTCGGTCACGTTTCTTGGTTGCGGGTCGCCAAAGAGTACTACTTCAAACAAGTTCGGCTCTTCCTGCGCTCGCAATGGAAAATCGATCGATTGTGGCAAGGGGCCAGTTGGCTCCGATCCGGCAAATCGCAATTTCGGTGAACCATCCGGTTTATGCATGTAAAAGAACCGTGGCAGATTCAACTCGTTGACAGGTGTCATGAATCCTTGAGGCTTGATTACAAAGACTGCTCCGCCCGGCTCGATCGGCAACTCGTACCGCCCGTCGTTATCCGTCAAAACGATATCCAGTCCATTGGAAACGCGAATCCCCGGCATCGGCCGGTCGGCAGCTGAAAATCTCCTGTTGCCGTCGAGGTCTTCAAACACAATCCCGCGGGCAACCTGCTCGACCGCCAGCCCGACCGTTTGCCCGACCGTTTGCCCGCCAGCCGACCCGGAAAACGTCGTCGCAATAGCCAAGACTGACCCAATCAATCCAAATAATCTCATCCATTTGCCCATCGTTGAATTATTTTCCCTATCCGCCAGTCACGTTCTGACGAAACGACCAGTGTATCTGGCCTGCAACGCGGTTTCAGCCAGACTACCGCATTGTTTTCAATTCGAACGGCAGTTTTTGTAAACAAAATCGGCGAAATCCGTTCAGCGTCCCAATTTGTCGACCGACTTCTCAAAGCACCCAACATTGAAAGCCTGCTTCATTCCGGGTTAGACTGCTATTTTCCCATCACAATTTCAAATTGTTTCTCATTGCTACATGGCCGAAGAATTCACCGAATCCGAACTTGAAGCCTACGTTGACGAGTCGCTTGATCCTGTTCGTGCCGCCGACATCGAGCGGGCCTTGAAGACCGACAAGTCGCTGCTGAAGCGGCTTTCGTACATCAACGGTCGCCGGGATGCTGGTGTCCATTCGCTGGGCGAAATCTGGCGACAAAACCAAATTGGCGTTCCGTCCCACGAAAAAATCGTCGCCTGGGTCCAGGGCAAACTGTCAGCCGAAGAATCCGACTACTTGCAGTTCCGC
>JAYVKA010000431.1:0-2162 GCA_043768885.1 Planctomycetota bacterium | reverse complement strand
GGAACTTCCTGATTTCTCTCTGGTTGGTTTGGTTCAGTTTATGCATTCCGGGGCAACTTCAAAATCTTTACGACAAGTTCCGGTGATTACCCCATTTTTTCGAAAACTCGCAGCTATTCCTCTTCGCTGGCTTCCTGTTCACCGAAAACCCTGGTTAACTCTCAAACATCTCGTGCATCGACGGCGCGGGTTTGGTAAACCATTCTGGACCGGATTCAGTCATGTGGAAATGGTCTTCCAGCCGAACGCCAAATTTTCCCGGAATGACCAGCATGGGCTCACAGCTGAATACCATGCCGGTCTCCAAAAGCTGGCTGTTGCCGCGAACAACATTCGGAGCCTCGTGAATATCCAGACCGCAACCATGTCCCGTGCGATGCGGTAAACCTGGAAGTTTGTAATCCGGCCCGTAGCCGTTCGATTCCAGTGATTTTCGTGCGGCTTCATCGACCACGGAACAAGGGAGCCCGTTCCTTGCGGCGGAAAAGCCGGCAATCTGCGCAGCCTTTTCGACGTCCCACGCCTTTTGCTGGTCCGCCGTCGGTTCGCCAAACACAAAAGTCCGCGTGATGTCCGAATGGTAGCCGTGCAACCGGAACCCGGTATCGATCAGCACCCAATCACCGTCTTTCAAAGTCTGAGGGTCCTTCACACCATGTGGAAATGAAGTTGCAACGCCAAACAGCACGATCACAAAAAACGAATCCATCCCGGCGACTTTGCGGTGAGCCTGGTTGATGAATCGGGCGACGTCCGTTGTTGTGATTCCCGGTTTCAGAATCGAAGCCGCCAAATTGATCACCGCAGCATTGATTTCGTGCGATCGTTTGATCAGAGCCAATTCGCTGGCCTTTTTTCGTCCACGCGTCATGTCGACCAGCGGCGTTGCGATCTCCAGCTGATATTCGTCGCCCATATTTCGGCGCATTCCGTCCAAGATAAAAAACGGCGTCACCGGATCGACCAACAACTGACCGCCAGAAATTCCCCGTTCGGTCAGCGACCGGAGAAGGATCTGACCTGGGACCTCGTGCTCTTCCCAAGTCACCACATCGCCCGGCAGCTGCCAGAAATCCTTCAGCGTGTCGATTTCAAATCGGGGGCAGACGTAATAGGGCTCGCCGCTGGCCGGAATGATGCCTGCCACCATCCGCTCGCTGGGGCTCCATTCGAGTCCTGTGAAATAGTACAGATTCGTCCCGGCGTGCAAATACATCGCAGGGCAACTGTGCTGTTTCATCCAGGCCTGTGCCCGCTTCAACCGCTCGCGAAATTCGGCAACCGCAATCGGCTTGACCCCCTGAGTCATATCACCCAGTTTCGCCAGTGCCTGTTCCGGTGTCTGCGTGCCAAAAATGCTCATTGTAACTCCACTGAAGCTGTAATCATTCGACATATTCCCGTGAAACAGCAGTTTACACGACAAGCCGAGCCAGGTCATTCGGGTAGCCCAACGAGTAATTCCCGAAAAATCCCTGGAATTCCGGCGTGGCTTGAGGCCGGGTTTGCAGAAAAGCAATAGTGCCTTGTCCGTCCGGAAAACAAACAGCTCGACACAAGGTCGGCTTCGAGGAATTGTTTCATGCAACCGAACCCACTCTTCCTGTCTGTTTTTTTCGCCTTGTTATTGGTCGGTTGTCAACGCCAACCAACAACCGGGAATTCACCATCTTCAGAGCGAGCGCCTGCAATTGCAAAACAACTCCGTGAGGCCATGACAGCACCGAGGATTATGAAGTTGGACATGGAGGGAAGGGAAGGCGACAGCCCCAGAGCACACAGGCAATGGGAAATCGGACAACCAATCATGTGCAACTTGATTGAATGTGGTTTGACTGCAATGGAACCGATTTGGCAGCTGCTCAATGATGGCGACGCGAGTGTTCGACGATCATGCGCCAAATTGCTCGCACACGCCCGCACCAACGCCGATGGAGAAACGATTGAATCACAATTGGCAAACGATCTTCACATCCCATTGCTTGAGCGGGCACTCCATTCCGGAGATGAGCAAGTGCGGTTCCTCGCCTGCGGCGGGCTGGGCGATTTCGCGAACTGGTCGGATGAATGTTTGGAGCGATTGAAACATTCGTTGCCTGAAGTCCGCAAACTTCGAAATGATGGCGACAAATCCGTGCGAGGTATCGCCTGGATCTCCAGCA
>JAYVKA010000430.1:0-10260 GCA_043768885.1 Planctomycetota bacterium | reverse complement strand
ACCGCTTTACTGCCTGCAACAAGAGGCAAAGCCAAATGATAGCCGCCGTACACGAGACCGGTCAAAACAAGCAGTGCCACGAACCGTCCGGCGAAGCGTATCCATCCGCCGCTCGTGACAACATTGGTTCGAACATTGGACCGTTCGACCGATTGCGATTCAGGTTTGGGTTGCGTCAACATTGGGATGTCGGCGGTTGGTTTTGAAACTAGTGGCAAGGTATGTTCGGAATGCACGGGTCGCGGACCGATGCTGCCATTATTATTCTAACCGATTCATGTGGGGTCGTTGAGTTTTGACTTGGCATGGGCTTCCAGCTTGTGATTCCGTTGTTTTCACAGGCTGGAAGCCCTTACCACGTTTCTGATCGCCCATGGATCGAAGGAATGCTGACCAGGTTGCAACTCCATCGGTCTTAATTGTCTTCCAGGGGCGGGCGGGTTGGGCCTCTGGTTTGTTCAACTCCCGGGATCGGGCGTTCCGCCGGATTGTTTGGATTCGTTTCCTCATCCGCAGATTTTCCACCATCCTCAAGGGATGAGCCCGCACCCTTGGCCGCTTCTTCCGTCATGATTGGCGAGTTTGGCGAATCCTCTTCGCTCTGGAACAGCGGGCTTCGTTTGATCCCATAGAACTCGCTCAGCTCCTGACGTTCGTCAATGGAAACGAGGAAATCGGCCAGTTCGTTTAGCGACAAGTCTTCATTGACCCATTTCCCCTGCTCGTCGAGGTACAGCAATTCCAGATCGACGAAAAGCGAGATGCGGGTTGTCCGGTAGCCGATCCAGCTGCGGACCAGATTGTTTTTGGCACTCAGCAATCCCTGCAATGCCTGAAGCAAGTCGCGAGTCAGATTCGTGCTGGACTGGGCGGCCGTTCGGAGGTTGAATTGCGCTTCATCAACTTGTCGTGTCGCCGCGATCAACTGCTGCCGCGCGATTTGGAAATTCAGTCGCTGGATTCGCAGTTGCCGCAAGTCAGAGCGAACATCGTTCAGGATTCCGTCTTCCGCCGCCATATACTGCCGCCGCGATTGCTGATAGGCGATTTGCGAAGCCCGATAGGTGTTTCGTTCATTCAGCCGGTTGAGCGGGCCGTCCAGATCGACGCCGACCTGATACGAATTGGCTGACGATTCGAACGCGACGATGTTGTTGCGGGTTGGATCGGTTCGCAAGTCTACCTGGGCCGTTACATCCAGTTGGGACTTGAGGGCGTTCGCGGCGACTTCACTGCGCCGAAAGGCATCGACGACCTGCGCCTGGGTATTCATCAGGTCCAGCCGGTTTTCGATTGCGAACTGAACGGCCGTTTCCTGTCTTAAATTGACCGGTTCGAGGTCGATTGCAAAAACCCGGCTCTGGATTTGTGCGACGTACAATTCTCCGATCTGCTCGCGCAACTTCCGGCCGACCAGTTTCTGCAAGCGGTCCCAGCGTTCTTCGCGGGGCGGCAGACGTTCGTCAAACACGTCTGCGACCGGTTTTTCCTCACGTTCCAGACTTAGTGTGTCTCGGCGAGTCGATGGCAATTCATCCGTGTCCTTTTTGACATCAACAGCGAGATCGACCAGTCGTGCACCCAGTGCCCTGGCGATTTGTTTTTGCTGAAGCCAGTCGAGTCGGTCGTCGGCTTCTGCCGTGTCTTCATCGAAATCGTCCAGTCGTTGCTGCCAGCCATCGAAGTCGGACTGAATACCAGGAAGTTGTTCGGCGACCCGCGCCAGCAGCTGTTCATAACGATCGAAGAACACACTGCACTGTTCGTCACTTGGAACATCCGGTGGCAGAAACGTCAGCAGTTGCATGTACAGCGTGTTCGTGTCGGCCTGGAGTTTTTCCAGTTCCGGCGACGAAAGTTCGAACGGGTTGAGGAGTGTCTCGTCGATTTTGACGACGACCCACGTTGGCAATCCGATCTGGAATTTGAACCGGTCAAGCGAGTCAGCCAGCGACTGTTCCGAGCTGAGCAGCGACAGCCGACCGTTTTGGTAGTCCTGAAAGACCTGGTCCACCTGAATTTGCGAAACCATTTTTCGGGCCAGCAATTCCTGGTGCTCACGCAGATTCAGTTCCAGACTCTCCAGATTTATTTTTGTGTTGCGAATCGATTGGACCTGGCCAAGCAAGCTATAATAGTTGCTGGTCACGTCGAAATAGAATTGACGGCGAAAGCGGGCAAAGTTCCGCACGAGGTACAGCAGATCCCGTTCGGCCTGGACCAGTCCCTCCAGCCGCACATACGTTCCGGCTCCGCGCAGCAACGGCAACGTCAGGGCCGAAACGATACTGCCGCTGGCTGCGGAAAACTGTCCGTTGACGAATTGCCAGGAAAGCGAGTTGGCTATGTTCGTGGCAAATTGTCCGCCGCGTGAAAACTGGCGACGCAGCCCGAGTCGATCTCCAACGCTCAACAGTTTTGAATCGCCGACCGCTTCACCCGCGGTCGCATACCCGCCACCGATTCCTCCATTCCACTGGGTATCAAACTCAAATCGGTCGCCCGACAACGAGAGTGCGTTGAGATATATCTGTTCGAATTGTGTCTGATAGTCGCGGCTGTGGATCAGGGAAAGGTCGATTGCGATTTCCGGCGACAGTTCGATTTGGCCTTCCTTGTCCCGGGGCAACTGCGACAGGTACTCGTGATTCTCAATCGAGTCGCTGACTGGAATCTTGTCGTAGTATTTGTGGTTTGGCCGGCCATCGGGACGCCGCATGAATTCATGGGAAGCAGGGTCATCGGGAGGCATGTCACTGCAGTCGGGCTGATTCGGATCCGACAGCCGTGAGGAACCATTCGCTTCGACAGATCGTCCCGGGATTTTCCAAAGCGGATTCGACTCGCGAGTGCCGAGCAGGAAGTAGGCTTCCTGATCGGCCCGTTGGCGCATCGCCTTTCGACTGCATCCACTGAACAGTCCTGGCGCAGCAACGAACGCAATCAGGCACCAGACAAAAATGCCTGATTGGCGAGAGGTTCGTATGGCAAGTCGCGAAATCAAATTGCCCGCCTGGGATTCGCGAAACGATTGATGCAATCAACCCGCGAAACATCACGGGTCTAACGAATTAATCGACCCAGGCGAACGAGCAGCATGCATGAATTGCCAGGCTGGAATTGGGAACGGCGGGAATCGGCTGCTAGCGGGGCCTGAATGCGATTTCCCAAACTATCCATTCACTCCATCCGCCCGTCTCTGCTGTAGTGGAAGTCGCTAAACTTCTGCCGCGAGAGCCATCAAAACGAGTGCGGCGAGTTTGGTTCTCGGAACAAGCGAGTCGGCCATCAGATATTCGTTGGAGCTGTGGATCTCCCCACCACTTGGTCCGAGAGAATCGATGTTTGCAAGTCCTTCAGCCGCGAACTTGTTTCCGTCGCTGCCGCCGCCTGTCCCTTTCCATTTGACCGGCAATCCAACCTGGTCTCCTGCTTTTTCGATCAACGCTTGCAGGTGTTCAGTGCCAGGAATCATTTCCTTGGGAGGCGAGGTAAACGAGCCGTGCATTTCGACGGTGATTCCATCGCGTCCATTGGCTTCGGCAACCAAAGCCGCCAATCGTTCGACTATTTGTTCACCCTGTTCCACCGTTCGAACGCGAACGTTGATCCGGCCAATTCCCAGATCCGGAACAACGTTCAACGCACCGCCGCCAGAAATCTTGCCGACATTCAAGGTGATATCCGGATCGGTATTCAACTCATGAATCGCCAGCATCAATTGGCTGATCGCGATGACCGCATTGCGGCCCTCGTCAAAATCCCGACCGGCATGTGCGCTTCGTCCTCTGGCGACGAAAGTGAAATTTCCTATTCCCTTGCGCCACGAAATCAGAGTCCCATCGGGAAGGGACGGCTCGAATAGCAGGCCGTAGTCGGCTTTTTTGGCCGCGTCTCTCAATATTTGATTGCTGCCAGGCGAACCCAGCTCCTCATCGGGATTGATGATCACTGTCCATCCAACCTTGCCAGCCAGCGGACTCTTTTCCAGTGCCTTCAACGCATACAGCATGACCACCAGTCCGCCTTTGGCATCAATTACGCCCGGCCCGTTCAACCGATTATCATCCAGCCATTGGCATTTCTGGAAAGAATGCTCGATTCCATAAACCGTATCCATGTGAATGCACAACACCAGCTGCCGGGCCGCATTCGGATGTTTCGTTATTCGTAGCATTCTGCCAAGCGGTTCTGTCACGACATTTCCCTGGTCATTGATGTTGACCAACGGATCGATATCGACGATTTCCTGAACACCATGCAGTCCGGCATATTCGTCGGCGAGAATTGTCTTGACCTGTTTCAGTCCGGCAAGATTCCTTGTTCCGGAATTTGTATTACACAACCGAATCAGCAGCTCGATCATTTCTTCATGACAACCGTCCAGCCACGAAGCGTGCTGGACGAGGGTTGGATTCAATGTTGGCGTTGTGTTCATGATGGTGTGATCAATTGCTGAATTCTATAGCCAAATGCCGAATCCGGTTGGCGACTACCATCGATGCCATGCGGGATGTCCTTCCTTGACCGCAACGAAAACTCCCTCGCACGTCGCCGTCTCCTGATCATCGACAATTAAACGCCCGGCAGTCGTAACGCTCCGGTTTCCGGATTTGACAACCCAGCCTTCAATTCGAACAGGCCGCGTCGCCGGAGTGGGAAGCACCATTTTGATTGTGTATTCCGCAGTTACAACACAGGGCGGCCCCTCCAGACCCTGTTTTTGCATGAAATGCCATGCCCCCGTCCAAGCTCCATTGCAGTCGAGAAGAGTCCCGATAATCCCGCCGTTCAACATCCCCTGGTAGGCCTGGTGATGCGGTTTCGGCTGGAAAATCGCAACCAGCAGGTCCCCCTCAACGCGGCTGCAAATCTGAAGTCCCTCCCTGTTCGCCACCCCGCAGCCAAAACAAATATTTTGCGGTGCGTATTGTTCCTGAAGACTGGGAGTGCTGGGCATGATGTGGGTTTGCGGCAATTGCTTTGCCGTGGAAATTCAATTGGAAGGCGTTCTGGTTCTAACGATTCGAGCACAACCGTTCGCAGCTTTCAAGATCTTGGGATCGACCTCCCGCGAATCGAAAGCGATCCCAAACCCTCTACCTTACCAGGGGTTTTCCATTTGCCCAACGATTTGCCGAGCGAGACTTTCGATCAGTTCCAGTTCCGCCGAGCCCAAAGACTGGCCACCTTCCGGAATCATCGTTACGTCGTCATTCAGCCGGATCAATTGTCGTTGCATCAGCGGTACTCCTGCCCGATCGACCCAGGTAACTTCCAGCTGCCATGCATAGGCGACCGTCCGCGGGTCATCCAGCCTGTTTTCGCCGAGTACCTGTTTGTAATCCCGAATGATCCGGCCCTGAACAAAACTGTCCGCCAGCGCCGGTTCGGTAATCGTCAGGGGCGTTCGCAATTCGATCTCGCGAAGTACAGCTTCCGTCAATCTTTGGCCCTGAAACCGTCGATACGAATCCGATTCAAAAATTCCGACATGCACAGTCCGAATATCGCTTCGAAACGAAAACTGGTTTCCAATGTGATAGGTACGACAACCTCCGAGGCAACTCGCCGTTACCAACAACAGTCCGAAGATTTTCAGTCGGAAGTTTTGCCGTGTGCAAATCATTAGCGGAGCAGGCCTTCCTTGTCGCCCGATGCGATTAATGGTTTCGCGGCGTCCGATTTCGGGAACACATCGACCAGCCACTGGGCATGCTGAACCGGGACTGGCGGACCCGCCAAAACCGCTTCCAGTTTTTCATCAACGGACGCAGCGACCTGCGTTTCCGAAAAGTCTTGTTCGACCTTGGCATACATGACCTGGGCCGCGCGATTTTCTCCGCGCTTTTGGTAGTACTCACCCAGCGAAAAATCCCGCTCTGCCATCTGGTTCCGAACCAGCGTCGCTTCACGTGCCAAATATTGCTCGTGCCTGGCAGCCTCCTCGGGGAACTGCCGGACGATTTGGCGAATCAGGTCGTCAGATTTTTTCAGCGGCTCAGCCTCATAACTTGGCCCGTAATAACAATTCATCCGGCACTTCAACTCGAACAGGTGCGCATTGAACAGGTGCGGACTGCCGGGATACGAACGACGCAGATCTTCGAAAGCGTCGGCCGCTTCCTGGAACTGGTTGACTTCCATGAAAGCCGCGGCCAGCTGCATCGTTGCGTCGTCAGCCAATTTTCCGGTCGGATCGTCCAGTCGGATTCGATGCAGAATTCTGCGTGCCTCGCCAGCCATTCCCATGATCGGGCGCGAGGGATCGCCGTACTTGACCGCTTCCATTTTCGATTGCTCGCGTGCCCGGCCCAGCCAGTACCGTGCTATCGTAAACCGCCGCTCTTCGGACCGGTCGAAATATCGCGAGCCGGAATATTGTGCGATCAGGGATTCATAGGCGCGATTGGCCTGAACATACCGGTCGGCAAAGAAGAACGATTCGCCCTGAAAGAACATCGCGTCCTGGTGCAGCGCCGAATCGGGCCACTTGTGTCCGGCCAGTCGAAACGAATTCGCGGCCTTTTCCAGCAGCGCGATGTGTTCCTTGCCATCGGGCTCTTGTTCCCGCAACGCGATTGCCTGCTTGTATAGCTCTTGTCCTTCCTTGTAGGCTTTCTCGGCGCCCGCCTCATCAACCTTGCCACGCCTCATCGTTTTCATGGTTGTTGAAATCTGATTGGGAGCAAGATCGTACATCGTCACCCGGTTTGGATTTCTCGCACCCAACGGATCGAGCAACTCGTCCGGGTCGGGCGACAACCTGTTCTTTCCCATACCCGAAATGCCAAAGGGTTTCTTCTTGGCTCCTGTGCCATTTTGAAAGCTTTGGCACCCGGCGCAAAACAGCACGACCAAAACCCCGCAAAGTGCGAGGGTCCCGAATGCATGTCGTTGATGAATCATTGACTTCCCTGTCATGGTGATTTTAGTGCGCTGGCTTCAAAATGGCCCGGTGATCCTCCACCGGGAAATAAAGGCACCTTGTTTTTTACAACCCTAATGCACTGGGCCCGCCAGGAATCAGGATTGAATGTAGTGGATCTCGCTAAAGATCCGGACCACAGGATCTTTGGCAAGATCCACTACCACAGGATCAAGCGGTCACAATGCATTAGTCCGATTCCGTCGTCGAAATTGTTTCGTGTGTTACGGATTTCAACCACGTTTGGGTTCGTGGGCGAAACCCCAAAATGGCTGATTCAAACTGGTTGATTGTTCCCCGAAGTTGGGCGTAAGTTCTCTTTTCCACGTTCACTGGCGTTACCGCTTCGGCATCCTGCATTTGTTTTGCCAAATCGACGGTCTCGCGTGAAACCAGCACAACCTGTTTTTGTCCCGACCGGCAGGACTGGCACAACAGTCCGCCCGTGATCAGTCCAAAATGATTGCGTGATCCGATTTCAAGCGGAACGTCGCAACTGGAACAGCCGCTCAGCATCGGAGCGTGGCCAACCTGTGACAACATTCCAAATTCGAACTTCAACAATTCCAAACCGGTTGCCGTTCCTGGCTGGTCCAGCGCTGTCAACGACTGCAGTGCCAGATCGTACAACTCGACATGCGAATCGTGCTCCTCCGTGAATGCGGACAACAGTTCAGCCAGGTACAACGCTGCATAAAACCGGCCCAGATCCGTTGCTCCACTGCGGAACCGACGCTCCAAACGGGCTTCGGTTAACAGCTCCAGTCCACCGGTATTTTTGCGGAGGAACACTAGGCGAACGATCGAGAGGACGTCAAGTGCAGACTCGAAGGCACTCTTGCGCCGCCTCGCCCCCTTTGCCAAACCCGTTATCTTGCCAAACTCCCGGGTGAATAGCGTCGCCACACAGCTGGTTTCGCTGAACTCGGTCACCCGCAGAACGATAGCATCCGTTTTTTCCGCGGTCATGGAACTCAAAAAATGGCGGGTGTGTTAATAGACGGGCTTGCTCGAAACACCTAGACCGAAATGCAGGCTCGAGTGATTTCATCGTATCAGCCCGTCGCGCCGCTTGCACCTATCTTTCGAATTCGCGTTTCAGGGCGAAACCCCTGGACCGGTCTGGTTTGAATGCTCATCACCCGAACTCTCCGGCAATCATTCATCGCTATTCATCGTTGCGGTCAACCGCAAGATCGTAAAAACGCTTCATTTGCCCCACCCGTTCTTGGACTGTTTCGGATTTCATCGGTTCAAAACCCAGGATTTCCTTGTCGCCATCGCTGATCACAATCCGGAACGGCTGATTCAACTTTTCAGTGAGGTGATAGACGGTCACATATTCGGCGAGGTCTTCGGAACAACTGCTGCTGCCGTAAAGCGAAACAAACGGAGTCTTTTCGAGGGCTTCGTAAATGGCCTGTGCCCGTTCGACCGGCAACTTCGTTCCGTTCCTTCTGAACACAATCTCGTCCAGAGCCGGTTGCCGATATCGCGACGAAACAACCGTCCGGTCGCTCCAAACTCCAGCAGCAAATTCACTGTCAAGCGACTCGGCATTCCATTTCCCATTCGGGCGGCTTGCGGGAGTAACCCCCAGCGACGCGTCTACGACATGGGTCGCCTCATGCAAAAGTACGTACAGAACCGCGTCCAATGAACCTGCTTCAATGGAAACGGTAAGGGGCGACTCTGTCGAATCAAAACAGGTTCGCTCCTTTTCTGTAAGCCACTCCGACAGGTTCTGTTCGAGTATCTCCGCCCGAATCGTGATATCGAAAACCCGGTACGGCTCGCCCGGATTCGTGGTCGATGTCAGCGCGGTGTGTGGCATGTTATCGACCAGGCTGAAGCTTCGCAGGCGGTTTTTCAGAATGGTCTGGTGCAACGGCGGCAAGGCATCAAATGCAGCCGCGAGCTTTTCGAGTTCAGCCTCATCCGGGCGGTGGAATTCGGGGGCCATTCCGGCATCTCGAAAGATCTTTAGAACATCGGCCGGAGTCTCACGAATTCTCGATGAAAGCGGCGTGGCGGGATCAATGGCAAAACGCCGCTGTATTTCCAGTCGATCGGAGGATAGCGGATCCGCGGTTGCCGTTTGAGCCAGGCATGGATTGCCAATATCGCCCAACTGGATTGCAAAAATTGCCAGGAAAACAAACGCACGCCATTTGCATAAAAACTGACTTTGCTCCCTTGTTTTCATTTGATTCCCTGAAAGCGATTGAAGAAAAACTGCAATGTCAGTGTCGGAACTGAACTTTGAAAATTTGGGAGAAACAAATGCGACGAGTTGATGGTAATCCCGGGACCATTCCGGGTTTCAAAGGGAAGTCTCCAACTGGGAACTCAAAATTCGAAAACAGAAACCGATTCTTCATCGCGTTCCGATTTTGGAACTTCCGGATTCCGGATAATGTCAATTTGGCCGACGGTTTTGTCGCCGATCACCACGATGGTTCGTCTATCCGGCAAATCAAACGCGTTGTGCGATTCGAAACAGCCCATTTTCGAAGCGTTCAGCCCCCGTTCGTTCATCGCAGCAACCGCATCCTGCATCTTCATCCCGACAACCAATTTCGTTTTTTGCGGCGTGCATCCTCCAACAGACGTGACGCACAAAGCAATCACCAACAAGGCAATCATCGAAATTGATGCCCTTGAATCTTCCGCTAAATAGAGGCAGATCACCGGGCAAAAAATATCAGACCCACACCAATTGCGAATCAGGCCCGCCAATCGGGTCCGGACCGGTGGAAAGTACCGGCTCCACGGTGTTTTGTCCCACGATGGTCGGCTGGTCAATTCGTAATCATGGTAAACGTTTGTGAATTCCTTTGACGGCAGTTGTTGCACCGCGTGGCGTTGCTTGAACTGGACGTTCAACTCAGGCAGAAAAAACAGGCCCAGGACTGTGAGCGCGAAAAGCCAAGATCGAAGGCGGAAGCGAATCAACTGGGATAAGCGGAATTTTCGATTCGCCGGCTTTTGTTTGCTCACAACAACTGGAATGTCGGCCGAAAATTCATTCACAGCTCCCTCCTGACAACGGTTTCTTCGTCATCCATCGTTAAGACAAATTGTTTTGCGGCGACCGGATCGAATCGAAGACTCAATTGCGCTTTTCCGCCGACAGTTCCGCCATGGCTTGCCCAATTGCGTTGCCGACTTCCGTGTAAGTTTCCGCATTGTGATTGTAATGATGGCCTTGTCCGTTTGGGGAAACCTCCTTGTCCCTCCAGAAACTTCGGACTTCAACCGTTTTGACATTGTCGGCAAACTCCGGGTACTTGCCGCTTTCTCCACTGACCGCCAATTGGGTGTTGGCCACC